>CALMFH010000255.1 GCA_937864925.1 uncultured Alphaproteobacteria bacterium
CCCTTCGACGGGATCTTCTCCCCCGCCGCCACGTCGATGACGTAGATCGTCAGGTCGGCGAGTTCCGGCGAGAAGGTGGCGGCGAGGTTGTCGCCCCCCGATTCGATCAGGATCAGGTCGAGGTCGGGAAACTTCGCCCGCATCTCGGCGACCGCCGCCAGATTGATCGAGGCATCCTCGCGGATCGCGGTGTGCGGGCACCCGCCCGTCTCCACCCCCATGATCCGATCGGCGTCGAGCGCCCCGGAGCGCACCAGATAGTCGGCGTCCCAGCGGGTGTAGATGTCGTTGGTGATGGCGGCGAGATCGTAGGTCTCGCGCAACCGCTTGCACAGCGCGTCCATCAACGCCGTCTTGCCCGAGCCGACCGGCCCACCGACGCCGACGCGCAGGGGGCCGTGGGGGGACTTCGATGTCGGGGACGCGATCATGAGCGGAAGAGCCTCGTGTACTGGGTTTCGTGTTTCATCGACGCGATGTCGGCGCGGATCGCCGCCCCGCCGACGTCGTCGAGCCTGGCCGTCGCCGCCTCGGCGGCGATACGTCGAACGACGGGGGCGAGCCGCTTCAGCACCCTGAGCCCGTCCGACTGACCGAGCGGGACGGCGCGCACACCGGCCGAGACGACGTTGCCGGCGAAGGCCTGGACATAGGCCGGCGCCGCCGCCTCGACCGCGATGCCGGCGACCGCCGCCGCCACCCCGACCGCCACCGCATGGGTCCAGGGGACGGCGGGAAAGAGCGGCGCCGGAAAGTGCGGGGTGATCCGCCCGAGAAGGTCGGCAAAGCCGCCGTCGTCCCAGGTGTCGGTCACCGCGCGGACGAAGGCGGCGCCCTGCGCCGTCGCCTCAAGCCGCCGCTCCTTCGACGGCTGGAAGGCGGCCGCCAGCTCGATCACCTGTGCCAGCCGGTCGAGATCGTCGCCGGTCGTCGCCGCATGGGCATGTGTCAGAAAGATCGCGTCGCTTCGCCCTGCCCCATGGAGAAGCACGTCGCCGAGCCACGCCTCGAGGCTGACCGCGGACACCACGTCCCCCGCCTCGATCGCCCATTCGAGCCCGTGGCTGTAGGTGAACCCGCCGACCGGGAAGGCCGGCGAGAGCCACACCTGCAGCGTGAGGAGGTCCGAGGTGGCGTCGGTCACGGGACGATACCGAGCAGGAACTCGGAGCGGCTCGCAGGCCCCATGCCGCCCGGCGACCGCGTCGCGTCGTCCGCGGCGAGCGAAGCGAGGGAAGGGGATCCGGGACGACGTCTCCCCTCGTGATCGCACCGCCCCTCCGGGTGGTACCTCCGCCCCGGATCCCCTTCCCCTCCGCTGCGTTCCGGCCGGGGAAGACGGGCGAGGCGAGCGGCGACCCGCGGCTCAGCCATGCTCGTGCCCGTGGCGATGGTCGCGCCCATGGCCGTGGGAATGGTCATGGGAATGGCCATGGTCGTGGTCATGGGAATGGTCGTGGCCGTGGGCATGAGAGGTCCCGTGATCGTGGCCATGCGAGTGCCCATGATCGTGATCGTGGTCGTGGTCGTGGTCGTGGTCGTGATCATGCCCGCAGTCCGGCCCACAGTCCGGCCCGTGGACATGCGGCGTCCGCTCCGCCCGCCGTTTGGCGCGACGCTCCGCCGCCGCCGCGATCGCCGGATCGACGGCATGCGCATGACCGTGGTCGTGGCCCATGGTGGCACCGTGACCGTAGGCCCCGCCCTCCGGGTCGAACGGCGCCTGGACGAAGCCGATCTCGGCCCCGCCCATCTTCTTGACCATCTCGACCAGCACGTGGTCGTCGCGGATGCGAAGCGCGCCGGGGAGGATCTGCGTCGGCGTGTGGCGATTGCCGAGATGCCAGGCGAGCCGGGTCAGGGCGAAGGGATCGGCGACGCGGAACTCCACCAGCTTCTCGGCGGCCGAGGCGACCAGCACCAGCCGCCCGTCCTCGAGCTCGAAGGCGTCGCCGTTCGTGAGCGCAGGGGTCTCGGCGAGATCGACCAGGAACTCGATCCCCTTCTCGCCCATCACCACGCCGCGCCGCCGCCGCCGCTCGTCGAAATCGAGCACCACGGTGTCGCGGGCGAGATCGGGCCGGAACGAACCGGCGGGAAGAACGGTGGTGGCGCGGATCATGCGGAAACACCTCCTAGAGGTAAACGAGTGAAAACGGCTGAGCGAACTATCTGCTCTCAATTCTTGTATTGGTATATTTTGAGATCAAAAAATTCACAATACTCGCGCAAATTACGAGCATGAAATGCGCGTCGGCCTCATCAATAGATAAAATTGAATCATAAAACGAATGCCGTACGCCCTTTTCGTCGCTCGTCCATCCATACAATTTCAGAATAGACTCTCTAAACGCGGGATGCATTCTATGTATTTTGTCAATCGATTGGACGGCCTCTGCCAGAGTAGCTTTCTCTGATCCGGAAATAATCTTAGCGGCGCTTTCAACAGCCGATATCGCTTCCTTTATCGCATTTCGATAATCAGGGTCGAGTTTTTTGGAAAATAGCTTATAGGCACTAAGAAGGTGCTCGCGAGCACCTGAAAAATAATCGCGAATAAGCAATACAGATGATACTGTTTCAATTTCGAAACTATCGGATATCGAAACAAGTATATCTCCAATAAATCGATAACCAGAACGCTCTTTTTCCAAAATCGAATTTGCCAATTCTTTTCCGTTGACAGAGTGGAAATTTATCAAGATAAACTCAAGAAAGTCATAAACTTCGTACCATTTGAAATTATCGTACATTATTAATAATTCTGAGCGACAAAGGGAGTTCGTCGCTGGCGTGTCATCTATTTTAAGGCTTAGGAATTCGGACCAAATCTTTACATATATGCCACGTCTATTAATATCATCTTGACCTGTCCTTGCTGGCGATAACGGCAGAAATTCTTGTATAAGATTCCAAATAGAATTTCGAAGAGACGCATCCATGTCTCCAATCTGAAGAAAATTGGTGACCTCTTTCGCACCAACGCGCTCTGAAAACTTCACTCGCTGCTCCGATCGGTCAAAGCCAGACTTATGCTGTCTCGCCCCGAATCTAGAACAAGAAATAGCGCTGCGCCATCGGCAGCACCTCGGCCGGCTCGCAGGTGAGCAGTTCGCCGTCGGCGCGGACCTCGTAGGTCTCGGGGTCGACCTCGATATGCGGCATGGCGTCGTTGAGAACCATATCCTTCTTGCCGATCGAGCGGCAGTTCTCCACCGCCACCACGATCGAGGTGAGCCCCAGCTTCTCGGCGATCCCCGTCTCTGCCGCCGCCTTCGACACGAAGGTCAGCCGGCTCGCCGGCAGCGCCCCGCCGAAGGCGCCGAACATCGGCCGGTAGTGGACCGGCTGCGGCGTCGGGATCGAGGCGTTGGGGTCGCCCATCGGCGCGGCGGCGATGGTGCCGAGCTTCAGCACCAGATCCGGCTTGACCCCGAAGAAGGCCGGCG
>CALMFH010000256.1 GCA_937864925.1 uncultured Alphaproteobacteria bacterium
GCGAGCGCGAGGATCTCGAGGAGGCGCTCGGCAATCTCGTCGACAACGCCTGCAAGTGGTCAGACGACGAAGTCGAGGTGTCGGTCCGGATGGCCGAGCGCGTCGGCTCGGACGATCGCCGCTTCTTCGTCGTCACCGTCGACGACGATGGACCCGGCATCGATCCGGCCGGCCGGGAGGAGGCGCTGAAACGCGGCCATCGGCTCGACCAGAAGGTCCCCGGAACCGGTCTCGGCCTGTCGATCGTGGCGGAGCTGGCGGCCCTCTACGGCGGCGAGTTCGATCTCGACCGCTCGCCGCTCGGGGGTCTGCGCTGCAGGCTGGTTCTGCCGGCGCTGTGATTCCACCTGACGCGACGACCGATTTCGGCCATGATGGCGGTCCAGTAGAAACGCTCTGCCTCCTGGTTCCGGCGGCCGCGCCGGAGCGTTCGCCGCAATCGTCCGCCTCTCGGGAATCCGTTCATGACCTTCAGGATCGCCCTCGTCGTCGGTGTCCTTGCCGGCTTCCTCTCCGGTTGCGGCGAGACGAGTTCGAAGCAGAGCCTGGGATCGGTCGCCGGGACGCTGAGCGGCGGGCTGATCGGATCCTCCCCCACCCACGCCAAGCCGCCGTCGCCCGGCGCCGCGCCGTTGCTCGAAGCCTGGAGCGGAAGTGCGGTCGGTGCCCGCCTCGACGAGACCGATCGCCGCCTCGCCGCCGAGGCGGAATACGAGGCGCTGGAATCGACCGCCGCCGGCGCGTCGCGCGAGTGGCGCAACGCCTCGACCGGCCACCGCGGCTCGGTATCGCCGGGTCCGGCCTATTCGGTGAACCAGTACACCTGCCGCGACTACGTCGATCAGATCACCGTCGACGGTCGGACCGAGACCGTGCGTTCGACCGCCTGCCGTCAGCCCGACGGCAGTTGGCGGCCGATCTCCTGAGTCGGCGTCGCGGTGAGCCGGCATTCGCTCATCAAATCTTAAAATCTTTGTTCGATCCTCGATCTACGACGCCGGATCGCCTCTGTGGGTGCGATCGCGTCGTCGGCGACCGCCGGTCGCCGGTGCCGTCGTCATCACGGGGGTCGCCGATGCCCGAAGCCGGGCTGGTCACGTCGAAGGTCCGAGCCTACATGGAATCGCTGTCGCCGACGGCGCGTTCCATGCTGATCCGCTCGTTGCGGGCTTCCCAGGCCGAAGGCGATCTTCCCAACGAGATCATTCTCGCCGCCGTCCAGGGCCTCGATCTCGTCGAGGAACCGAGTGTGGCGCGTCGGACGAGAGAAACCGCCGGCCAGCCGTGGTCGGCACGCCTCGAAGCGGCCTTCTTCGCCCCGGTCACGCCCTTCGTCACCGAAGATTCCTGCTCCGTCCATCACACCGGCCGCATCGCCGCCGCGTCGCTGCCGACGATCTGGACGTGGATCCGCCGCGACATCGCCTCCGAGGATTACGAGCGCGCCATCGCCGCCGACCCCTACGACGGCGAAGCGGACGTGACGCCGACCGTGCGCAAGCTGCGTCGCGAGGTGATGGTTCGGGTCGTCGATCTGCTGCGCGACGCCGGTGCCGACCCCAAGGTCCGCCAGAAGCTCGCCGGCCAACTCGGCGGCGATCCCGTCTATCGTGATCTGATCGACGTCGCCTACGTCCTCCAGAACGAAGCGGCCTTCGCCAACCTCTTCGGCCAGCTGCCTTCCAACATCACCTCTTTCGACGTCGCCGAACCGTCGCGTCTCGCCGAGGTGGTGCGCGCCTCGCTCGATCAGGTCCAGATGACCTCCGAGTGGATCGGCGCCACGCTTCTCGCCCGCACCGCCAATCCGGTGGTGGTGGCGACCCTGGCGACACGCCTGGCCGGGGGAACCGACCCGCGTCTCGTCGCCTCCAGCCGCTACGGTGCCCTGGTCGAGGTGGTCATCGCCCACCTCGAACGCCTCGCCACGCTGTCACAGGGCCGGGCCGGCGACCCCACATCGCGCAACCGTTTCCTCGCCGACGTGCGCACCTACCACGACATCTCCCGCAATCTCGCCCTCTTGATGCCGGTCGAGGCGGTGCCCGCTTGGATGCGGCGCATCGGCGCAGCCAAGGTGACGATGTCCGAAGCGGTGTCGCGCTGGGTGGAACCGGCGCCCGGCCTCGTCCGCCGAGCTCTCCGGGTCGAGACCACCGCCGGCGAATACATCGGCAGATGGGATCAGGCGACCTACGACGACGCCGAATTCGCCGTGCGTCTGTCGCTCGAAGCGCGCCTCGCCGCCGAGAGTCTCGCCGTCAACGAACTCGTCGGGCGCACCCGCAAGCAGATCGAGCAGACGCTCGAGGTGGTCTCCGCCAAGCTGCTGGCCGATCTGAAGTCGTCGCAGGCGCTCGACAAGCGTACGCTGATCGAAGCGGTGGACGGCGCCATCCGGCTCTCCGCCCTGGTCTTCGGTGAGGACTATGCCGCGGTGCTGCGCAAGAGCCGTGACCTCTTCGCCAACAAGGCGACGCGCGCCGCCGGTTGAGCCGGCGGCCGGAGCCCCCTTCTGCCTTTTCGAAGCACGTCCCCCACCCGGCGGTCGCTTGACCACGGTCAACATCTCGTGTGACGGCAGGGCGTAGGTCCTTCTCCCATTGCCGAAGCGGCTCAGCGAGGGTATCTGACCCGCCGAGTGGCTGCCGGGCGTCGCCGACGCATCGGCCGGAACGACCGTGACCGCGGTCGCCTTCGAGGAGCGGACGACCACGCGATGCTGATCTGGGCTCTGTTCGCCGTCATGACCGCCGTCGCCGTGGCGATCGTCCTGGTGCCGGGGCTGCGTCGCCGACCTGCCGTGGCGGGAGACGTCGACGCCGGCGAGGTGTCGGTCTACCGCGACCAGTTGGCCGAGGTCGATCGCGACCTCGAGGCCGGTCTCGTCGGGGCGGCGGAAGCGGATGCGGCGCGTGCCGAGATCTCCCGCCGCATCCTGCGCACCACGCGCCACGGCGGCGCGGCCGGGGCCACCACCTCCGGCTCGCGTCTTCTGCCGATCCTGGCGGCCGTCGCCGTTCCACTCGTCGCCGCTGGTCTCTACGCTCGCCTCGGACACCCGTCGCTGCCCGACATGCCGCTCGCTGCCCGGACCGCGCCCGAGCCGGGCGGCCAGTCGGTCGAGCAACTGGTCGCACGCGTCGAAGCCCGTCTCGCCGCCGATCCGTCCGACACCAAGGGTTGGGAGGCGCTCGCCCCGGTCTATCGGCACCTCGGCCGTTACGATCTCGCCGCCGCGGCGTGGCGCAACGCCATCCGCACCGGCGGGCCGACGGAGCGGCGGCTGAACGAACTCGGTCAGGTGTTGATCATCGCCGCCGACGACGTGATCACACCGGAGGCTCGGGCCGTCTTCGAGAAATCGCTCGAGGTCGAACCGACCGGCATCCTGCCGCGCTTCGTCCTCGCCGCCGCCCTCGGTCAGGAGGGGAAGAAAGCGGAAGCCGTCTCCGCCTGGAAGGCGATCGTCGCCCTCGGCCGAGGCGACGAGCCGTGGCTCGCCGATGCCCGCGAGGAGCTCGCCCGCGCCGAGGCCGATCTCGCCGGCAAACCGTTCGAGCCTTCCGTCGCCCCCCCCTCGTCGCCGTCGACGCCCCCCGCCGAATCCGGTGCCGCCGCGCCCGGCCCGAGCGCCGCCGACATCCAGGCCGCCGGCAAGATGTCGCCGGAGGAACGCGCCAAGATGATCGACGAGATGGTCTCCCGCGCTCAGGAGCGACTGATGACCGCGGGCGGCTCGATCGAGCAGTGGGAGCGGCTGATCCGGTCGCAGCTGATGCTCGGCCGCACCGCCGACGCCGAGGCCGCCCTCGCCAAGGCCCGCGCCGACTTCGCCGGCAACGCCGAAGCGATCGCCCGGCTCGATGCCTTGACCGCGCCGCCGAGGCCCTGATTCAATCGCGGCGGCCTCACCGGCGTCGCGCGAGATCGAGGAACGTATGACCCGCAAGCAGAAACGACTGACCCTCATCGGTTTCGCCGGTCTGGTGCTCGCCGCCGCGGTGGGTCTGGTGCTCTTCGCCCTCAACGACCGCATCACCTTCTTCACCTCGCCCACCGATCTTGCCGTCGGCAAGGTCAAGCCGGGAACGCGCCTGCGCCTCGGCGGCCTGGTCGAGGACGGTTCGGTTCAGCGTGGCGACGGCACCACGGTGCGCTTCCGCGTCACCGACGGGGTGAACGCCGTGCCTGTCACCTACACCGGCATCCTGCCCGACCTCTTCCGCGAAGGGCAGGGTACGGTGGCGGAAGGTGCCGTCGGGCCCGACGGCGTCTTCAAGGCGGACACCGTGCTCGCCAAGCACGACGAGAAATACATGCCGAAGGAAGTGGCCGACGCGCTGAAGCAGTCCGGTCACTGGCAGGACGACGCCGCCAAGGCGACGCCGAAGAAGTGAGCCGGTGGTGGTGCGTCGTCGGCGCGGGCGGCATCGAAGACGTGCGATGGAAATTCGGAAGATGCCGCCGTGACCCCTTCTCCCCGTGTGGGAGAAGGTGGCCGAAGGCCGGATGAGGGGTCTGGACCTCTCCTTCGGCTCGGCGGTGCTGCTTCGCGGCGCCCCCTCGTTCGCCCCTTCGGGGCACCTTCTCCCGCGGGCGGAGAAGGGACCCGTGCCTCGGGCATGGCGAGATGAAGGGGAGGCACGGCGAAACGTCGGATCGAGGTTTCGGACGATCCCCCATCGCAGGGTGGGCGGAGACGGGGAGGGAAGTCGATGATCGTCGAGGCCGGACACTATGCACTGGTGTTGGCGCTGGCGCTGGCGCTGGTCCAGTCGGTGGTGCCGATCTGGGGCGCAGTCAGGGGCGACGAGCGGGCGATGGCTCTGGCCGGGCCGATCTCCGCCGGCCAGTTCCTCTTCGTCGCCGTCGCCTTCGCCGCGCTCACTCACGCCCACGTCGTCTCCGACTTCTCGGTGATGAACGTCTTCGAGAACTCCCACTCGACCAAGCCGATGATCTACAAGATCTCCGGCGTCTGGGGGAACCACGAGGGCTCGATGCTGCTGTGGGTGGCGATCCTGGCGCTGTTCGGGGCGCTGGTCGCCTGGTTCGGCCGCAATCTCCCCGCCACGCTGCGCGCCAACGTCCTCGGCGTCCAGGCCTGGGTGGCGGTCGCCTTCTACCTCTTCGTGCTCCTCACCTCGAACCCCTTCGCCCGCTTCGCCAAGGCGCCGATGGAGGGCCGCGACCTCAATCCGCTGCTCCAGGATCCCGGCCTCGCCATCCATCCGCCGCTGCTCTATCTCGGCTACGTCGGCTTCTCGATCGCCTTCTCCTTCGCCGCCGCGGCGCTGATCGAGGGCCGCATCGATGCCGCGTGGGCCCGTTGGGTCAGACCGTGGACGCTCGCCGCCTGGGTGTTCCTGACCATGGGCATCGCCATGGGGTCCTACTGGGCCTACTACGAGCTCGGCTGGGGCGGCTGGTGGTTCTGGGATCCGGTGGAGAACGCCTCGCTGATGCCCTGGCTCGCCGGCACGGCGCTGCTCCACTCGGCCATCGTCATGGAGAAGCGCGACGGGCTGAAGATCTGGACGATCCTCCTCGCCATCCTCGCCTTCTCGCTGTCGCTGCTCGGTACCTTCCTGGTGCGCTCCGGCGTGCTCACCTCGGTGCACGCCTTCGCCACCGATCCGGCGCGCGGCGTCTTCATCCTCGGCATCCTGGTGGTCTTCGTCGGCGGGTCGCTGACCCTCTTCGCGGCGCGCGCCGCGACGCTGACCAAGGGCGGCCTCTTCGCCCCGATCAGCCGCGAGGGGGCGCTGGTCTTCAACAACCTCTTCCTCACCGCCGCCACCGCCACCGTGTTCATCGGCACGCTCTATCCGCTGGTGCTGGAGGCGACGACCGGTGGCAAGATCTCGGT
>CALMFH010000257.1 GCA_937864925.1 uncultured Alphaproteobacteria bacterium
GAACTCGGCCGCCACGGCCAGACCGTCATCCTCTACAATCACGGCGACGACCCGCTGCGTCAGCGCGTCTTCCTGGAGACGCTGCTGCAATATCGTGCCGACGGCATGATCCTGTGCCCGGCCGCCGGCTCCAAGGCGATCGACGTCACGCGCATCGTCGATGCCGGCCTGCCGACCGTGCTCATCGCCCGCGAGCTCGCCGATCTTCCCGACGTCCCGGTCATCCGCGGCGACGACCGCACCGGACTGCGCCGCGCGGTGGAGCATCTGATCGGCCTCGGCCATCGCCGCATCGCGCTGGTCGGTGGCCAACAGGATAGTTCCTCCGCCTCCGAGCGCCGCGCCGGCTACGAGGATGCGCTCGCCGCCGCCGGCATCCCCGTCGACCCGGCGCTCGAGTTCCCCGCCGCCGCGAGCCGACGCGCCGGCCGCGACATCTGCGGCGAGGTCCTCGCCGCCCATCCGACCGCCGTCGTCTGTTTCAACGATCTCCTCGCCTTCGGCCTGATGATGGATCTGAAGCGCCGCGGCATCGACCCCGGCCACGACATTTCGCTCACCGGCTACGACGACATCGACGAGGCCTCGGTGTGGTCGCCGGGACTCACTTCGGTGTGGAACGGTCAGCAGGAGGTCGGCCGCCTCGCCGCGCTCACCCTGCTCGATGTCGTCTCCGGCCACCCGCCGGCCGAGATGCGCGTCCTGGTCGAGCCGGAGTTGCGCATTCGCGAGACCACCTGCCCGCCGAAGGGGTGAGACGAAATTCGAACGATCCGTTCGGATCTCGCATTCCGATCGTCGAAAAAGCCTGTCCGAACGAAGTCTTTCTGCGAGTTGGGTCCGGCGTCGCAGAAGCGATCCGTCGGATCCCCCGTGCGGCGGCAGCGCCCGACGGCGCAATACGGCTTCGCCTGTTGCGCCCTACGTCTCTCGTGGCCCGTAGGGTGCATAAGCGAAGCGTATTGCACCATCCCGACGTCGCCCCTCACCCGCAGTCCGCCACCAGACCGACCGCTTCGATCGCCGCCACCAGCGCCGCCTCGTCGTTGTCGGAGGTGTCGCCCGACATGCCGCATCCGCCGACCAGACCGCCGTCCTGATCGCGGATCAGCACGCCGCCCGGCACCGGTACCGCGCCGTTGGCGTCCGAGAGCAGACCGGCGAGGCCGACGAAGAAGTGCGGTCGCTCCACCGCGATCGAGTTGATACGCCGGCCGCCCGAGCCGAACTTGACGCAGATGTTGGCCTTGCCCAGCGCCACCTCCCACCTGAGGATCGGGCAGCCGTCCTCGGCCGCCGCCGCCTTGAGCGAGCCGCGCGCGTCGAGAACGACCACCGCCATCGGCTTGAAGCCGCGTTCGCGAGCCACTTCGAGGGAGCGGGCGGCGATGGCCTGGGCAGTGGCGAGAGTGAGTTCGGTCATGTGAGGCATCCGCATCTGGAGGGTGGACGATGGAGGGATGGCGCGCCGGTCGCGTCCCCGTCGCCGCCATCCTGACCGGATCGGCGCCGATGGGGCAATTCAATTCGAGCCGCGGCTCATCGGAATTCGCCGCTACCGACCCGCCCGGCGAGCTTCGCGGGCATCGGCCCACCGGTCGCCCAGTCGATGAGTTCGACGGTGTGGAGGATCGGCGTCGCGGTGGCGGAGGCGATCTGCATGATGCAGCCGATGTTGCCGGCGGCGATCACCTCGGCCCCGGTGGCGGCGATGTTCGCCACCTTGCGGTCGCGCAGGCGACCGGCGAGATCGGCCTGCAGGATGTTGTAGGTACCGGCCGAGCCGCAACAGAGATGGCTCTCCGGGATCGGCACCACCTCGAAGCCCGCCTTCGCCAGAAGCTCCATCGGCAGCGTGGTGATCTTCTGCCCGTGCTGCATCGAACAGGCCGAGTGATAGGCGAGCCTCGGCCGCTTTTCCGCCACCACCGCTCCGGCCAGGTCGAGCTCCGCCAACACCTCCGAGACGTCGCGGGCGATCGCGGCGACCTTCGCCGCCTTCACGGCGAGATGCGGGTCGTCGCGGAACATGTGACCGTAATCCTTGACCGTGGTGCCGCAGCCGGAGGTGTTGACGACGATACGGTCGAGCCCGCCCGCCGCGATCTCGGCCGACCAGGCCTCGATGTTGCGCGCCGCGTGGCCGTGGCTGCGCTCCACCGCGCCCATGTGATGGTCGAGCGCGCCGCAACAGCCCGCCCCTTTCGCCACCACCACCTCACACCCCAGACGGGTCAGCAGACGGACCGTCGCCTCGTTGATCGCCGGATCGAGCGCCGGCTGGGCGCAACCATTGAGCAGCGCCACCCGCATCCGCCGCTCGGCCTTGGCCGGCACCACCTGCGGCGTGTCGATCGACGACGGCCGGGTCAGCCGCGACGGCATCAGCAGCAGCGGCGCGGCGAGCCGCTTCGGCAGGAGGCGCGCCACCGGCCGGACCAGCTTCGCCCCGATCAGCGCCAGCCGGAACAACGTCGGCCGCGTCAGCACGACGGCGAGGCCGCGGCGGATCACCCGGTCGAGCAGCGGCCGCCGAAAGGTCTTCTCGACATGAGCGCGGGCGTGGTCGACCAGATGCATGTAGTCGACACCCGATGGGCACGTGGTCATGCAGGAGAGGCAGGAGAGGCAGCGATCGAGGTGCTTCACCGTCTCGGCGTCGGCCGGCCGGCCTTCTTCCAACATGCCCTTGATCAGGTAGATGCGACCGCGCGGGCTGTCGAGTTCGTCGCCGAGTTCGACGAAGGTCGGGCAGGTCGCGGTACAGAAGCCGCAGTGGACGCACTTGCGCAGGATGGTCTCGGCGAGCGCCGTGTCGGGGTCGGCGAGGAGGTGGGGCAGGAAGTTCGTCTGCATCGCCTCAGATCCCCTCGACCATCCGCCCGGGATTGAACAGCCGATCGGGATCGAAGGCCGCCTTCACCCGCTCCGTGAGTGCCGCAAGAGCCGGCGGCTGCGGGTGGAACGGCGCGACCGCCGCTCGAACCGTCTCCGCCGCCCGCACCAACGTCGCATGTCCCCGAACCGCATCGACGGCCCGGCGAACGATCGCGGCGCCGGCGTCCGCCGAGGGCTCGATCGCCATCCAGATCAGGCCACCGGCCCAGTCCCAGAAATGCGCCGCGATCGGCAGACCGGACTCCCGCATCGTGTCGACGACCGTCCCTCCCTCGCTCGGCGCCACCGAGATCCGCCAGATCTGGGTGTCGCCGCCGGCGATCGGCCGCGCCTCGCCGAGATCCGCCCACAGGGCGCGCGAGGCGTCCTCGCCGAGGACCTCGATCGGCCCGCGACCGCACCAGCGCGCCATCAGATCCGCCTCGCGGCCGGCCACCGACACCGCCGGCCCCTCGAGCCTGAGCAGCGTCGCCGACATGTCGCCGAACGGTCCGTGGCACCCGCTGGGCAGGTGCGCGAGACAGGAGACTTCCTGCGGGCTGCCCGAGACCTCGCGCAAGATGGAGAGGCCATCGCGATCGCCGAGACCGAGGATCGCCACCGTCTCCTCGGTTTCCGCCCGCGGCAACACCTTGAGCGTCACCTCGGTGAGGACGGCGAGCGTGCCGAACGATCCGGCGACGAGCTTCGACAGGTCGAAGCCGGTGACGTTCTTCATCACCCGGCCGCCCGACTTGAACGCCTCGCCGAAGCCGTTGACACCCTTGAAGCCGAGCAGATGATCGCGGGTCGAGCCGACCTTGAGCCGCCGCGACCCGCCCCAGCCGACGCCGACGAGACCGCCGATCGAACCGGCACGGGGCGCGTGACCGAAGAGCGCGGTGTGTTCGACCGGTTCGAAGGCGAGTTCCTGGTTCGCCCGGGCGAGCGCGGCGTGGATCTCGGCGAGCGGCGTCCCGGCCCGCGCCGTCAACACCAACTCCGACGGCTCGTGCAGGGTGATGCCGGTCAGGCCGGAGAGATCGACGCGATCCACAGCGCCGACCGGCCGCCCGAGCCCGCGTCGCGTGCCGCGCCCGACGATCTCGAGCGCCGTTCTCGTCGCGCGCGCCGCACCGACGATCTCGACGAGGTCCGCCTCGTCACGGGGGGTGAGGATCGCCATGCCTCAGAACCTCGGAATGTCGGGGAAGGGCAGCGCACCGGCGCGCACGTGCATGAAGCCCATCTCGGCACAGCGGTGCAGCGTCGGGAACACCTTGCCCGGATTGAGCCGGTGGTCGACGTCGAAAGCACATTTGACCCGTTCCTGCTGGGCGAGATCGATGTCGGTGAACATCTCGCCCATCAGATCGCGCTTCTCCACCCCCACCCCGTGCTCGCCGGTCAGCACCCCGCCGACCTCGACGCAGAGCCTGAGGATGTCGGCGCCGAAGGTCTCGGCCTTTTCGATGTCGCCCGGGATCGAGGCGTCGTAGAGGATCAGCGGATGA
>CALMFH010000258.1 GCA_937864925.1 uncultured Alphaproteobacteria bacterium
TCACCAATCTCGAGGACCGCGACGTCCTGTTCATCGACGAGATCCACCGGCTCAACCCGGCGGTCGAGGAAATCCTCTATCCGGCGATGGAGGACTACCAGCTCGATCTGATCATCGGCGAAGGGCCGGCGGCGCGCTCGGTGAAGATCGATCTGGCCAAGTTCACCCTGGTCGCCGCGACCACTCGGCTCGGCCTTCTCACCACGCCGCTGCGCGACCGGTTCGGCATCCCGATCCGGCTCAACTTCTACACCGTCGAGGAGCTGGAGTTCATCGTGCGACGCGGCGCGCGGCTGATGGGGCTCGCCATCACCGAGGAGGGGGCGAACGAGATCGCGCGGCGCTCGCGCGGGACGCCGCGCATCGCCGGGCGTCTCTTGCGCCGGGTGCGCGACTTCGCCGTGGTCGCCGGCAAGGCGGCGATCGATCGCGACATCGCCGACAAGGCGCTGATCCGGCTCGAGGTCGACCGCGCCGGGCTCGATCAGCTCGACCGCCGCTATCTCGACGTCATCGCGGTGTCGTTCAACGGCGGACCGGTGGGGATCGAGACGATCGCGGCGGCGCTCTCCGAGCCGCGCGACGCGATCGAGGAGATCGTCGAGCCCTATCTGATCCAGCAGGGTTTCGTGCAGCGCACGCCGCGCGGCCGGCTCTTGACCCAGGGCGCCTTCCGCCACATGGGCCTGCCGGTGCCGGCGAGCCGACCGGAACAATTGGGGCTGATGCTCGACGACGAGGCGTGACGGCAGCGCGACCCGTGACCCTCCGCCGGGGTCGGCAGGGGTGTCCATCGGCCGCGCAGTCGGCGTCACGTTCCCGATCGGTCGGTATTCCGATGGGAGCGATCGCGGAGTTTCGTGGTCGCGAGAGGTCGGACGACCCGGCGACGCTCCACTCCGGAGCCCACCGCTCGCGCGGACGACGGACCGCCCCGCCGAGCGATCGCGTCACTCGTCGCGACCGCCCGCGGCAGACCTCATTTCACGGTCTCGACCACCTGGCACTTGGTGCCGGCATACTGCATGCAGTAGCCGAGAGCCATGTTCTTCGCCTTTTCGAATTCGGCCGGCGAAGACACGCTTCGCCACGCCCAACCACAATATCCGTTGGAACTGACGGCGAAGGCCTTGGGTGCGGGCTTGCTCACATACAGATCATATTGCCGCAGACAGTCGGCGTTCAGTCCGGCCGGCGCCGCGAATGCGGCCGGCGAGATGAGGAAAGCGACGACGGAAACCACTGCTCGAAATCCGATCATGACCATCTCCTGCGCGAGCCGGTGTATCCGGGTCGGGAATGAGGAGCCTCGAGATACCTTGTGCCGACGTTCTCCCGCCGATCCGATTCATCCGCGGATGAACGACCCCGAAGCGCCCCGGTCGATCGAGCCGGGAGGTCACTCGGGTCGAAAGACGCCGGACTCATGAGCCGACGGGACATGACAGTATCGTAAGCCCGTCGAAGCGTCGGCGGGGTTCGACAGGATGTCAATGGCTGGTCGGGTCTGCGGTCACATCATGCGCCGTTTGGCGCGATCGGGCGTCACGGGCTTTCGCCCGCGCCGATCACCGCCTACGGCCCTCGCGTGTTCCGGCGCTCGCGTCGTGATGCCGTTCGTCGTCAGAACGGAAGCTTGAAGCCGCCGGGAAGCCCCATGCCGCCGGTCAGCGCCGCCATCTTGTCGGCGATGGCGCCCTCGGCGCGGCCGTGGGCGTCGCGATGGGCGGCGACGATCAGATCCTCGACGATCTCCGCCTCTTCGGGCTTCAGAAGCGAGGGGTCGATCCTGACCGCCTTCAGTTCGCCCTTGCCGGTGATGGTGACCGAAACCAGGCCGCCGCCGGAGGTGCCGGTCACCTCGATCGTCGCCAACTCGTCCTGGAGACCGGCCATCTTGGCCTGCATCTCCTTGGCCTTGCTCATCATCTTCATGAAGTCCATGGGACGTCCTCGCGTCTCTGATCGAATGAACGGGTGGTGCCGGATCAGTCGTCCGGGCTCCAGCCGGGATCGTCGGTGTCCGCCGGCGGGGCGGCGTCGTCGCTCGACGTGTCGGCCTCTTCGCCCTCGGCAGCCTGAACGCGCACGTCGACGATGCGGGCGCCGGGGAAGCGCTTCAGCACCGCCGCCACCAACGGATCGGCGCGGGCATCGGTGACGAGACGATCGCGTGCGGCCTCGCGCTCCTCTGCGATGGTCGGCCCGCCCTCGTCGCGCGAGAGCGCCACCACCCAGCGAATGCCGGTCCACTCCGAGAGCTTGCGGGCGAGGTCCTGGGTGAGGTCGAAAGGCGCGTCCTTCGTCGGCGAAACATCGATGCGGCCAGCCTCGAAGCGGACCGGGCGCAGTTGTTTCTCCACCGCCAGTTTCAGGCGAATGTCGCGCTTCTCGGCGGCGAGTGCGGCGACGTCGTGGAGCGAGGTCAGGCGTACGGCCGGCTGTGGCGCCGGGGTGGGCTTCAGCGCCTGCGGCTCGGTCGTGGCGACGAGACGGGGGCCGGGGGCGGCCGAGGCGGTGGCGATGGGGTCGCTCGCCGGGCGGGCCACGACGGGGGCCGTGGCGAAGGAGGCGGAGCCGAGGCCGGACTGGATGCCGCCGCCGGGGGCGCGCGGGGTGGACGGCGGGGTCGCGGGGGTGGTCGCGGCGCCCTCGCGCAGCATCCTGAGCGCCTCGTCCGGTGTCGGCAGATCGGCGGCATAGGCGAGGCGGACGAGCAGCATCTCGGCGGCGGCCAGCGACTTCGGCGCCGCCTTCACCTCCTCGTAGCCCTTGAGCAGCATCTGCCAGGCCCGCGACAGGACGCGCAGCGACAGGCTGTCGGCGAATCCACGCCCGCGTCGGCGTTCGTCCTCGGTCGCCGCCGCATCGTCCGCCGCGGCCGGGACGAGCTTCACCCGGGTGACGAAATGGACGAAGTCGGCGAGATCGGCGATCACCACCACCGGGTCGGCGCCGACGTCGTACTGGGCGCGGATCTCGGCGAGCGCGGCGGCGGCGTCGCCCTTCATCACGTGTTCGAAGAGATCGATGACGCGGGCGCGGTCGGCGAGGCCGAGCATTTCGCGCACCATCGCCGCTTCGATCCGGCCTTCACCGTGGGCGATCGCCTGATCGAGCAGCGACAGGCTGTCGCGTACCGAACCTTCGGCGGCGCGGGCGATGAGGCGCAACGCCTCCTCGTCGATCTCGACCCTCTCGGCCTCGGCGATGCGGGCGAGATGGCGGATGAGCAGGTCGGTGTCGATGCGCCTGAGGTCGAAGCGCTGGCAGCGCGACAGGATGGTCACCGGCACCTTGCGGATCTCGGTGGTGGCGAAGATGAACTTCACATGCTCCGGCGGTTCCTCGAGCGTCTTCAGGAGGCCGTTGAAGGCCGCCGTCGACAGCATGTGCACCTCGTCGATGATGTAGACCTTGGTCCGCGCCGTGACCGGCTTGTAGCGCGACGCCTCGGTGATCTCGCGGATGTCGTTGATCGAGGTGTGCGAGGCGGCGTCCATCTCGATGACGTCGACGTGCCGGCCCTCCATGATGGCGCGGCAGTGGACACCTTCGCGGCTCATGGCGATGGTCGGGCGGTCGATCTCGCCGGGGAGCTCGTAGTTGAGGGCGCGGGCGAGGATGCGGGCGGTGGTGGTCTTGCCGACGCCGCGCACGCCGGTGAGCATGTAGCCCTGGGCGATGCGGCCGGTCGAAAACGCGTTCGAAAGCGTCCGGACCATCGGCTCCTGGCCGATCAGGTCGTCGAAGCTCTGCGGGCGATACTTGCGGGCGAGGACGCGGTAGACGCCGCTCGGAGCAGAGGCGGAGGCATCGGGCGGGAAGAGACCGTCCATGCGGGGTGTGCGCCTCGTCGATGTCCCGGGGTTGGTCCGTCGCCGGCCGCGCCGGGCGGATCGAAAAGGAGGCCGACGCGCGACCCGCGTCCGACTCGTCTGGGCTGCTTCCTTCCGGACCTGACCCGGTCGGCGAGTGACAACGTCCACCGCCGACCTCCCGAGGGGTTCATATCATGGATCGCGGGGGGAGATGCAAGGGGGGAGTTCTCGGCGGACGTCGCCGGTGCATCGCGTGGCGTTCATCCCCCGCTATGTCTCGATGAACAATTCCGGCCGTCTCACCCGCAGCGTCTGCACCGCGAACAGCGTCTTGAGGTCGAGCCGCCCCTCGTCGGCCTTCGCCGCCAGTTCGGCGAGCGGCAGGATCACCACTTCGATCTCCTCGCCCTCGTGGGCGAGGCCGCCGCCGTCGGCGATGCGAGCGCGACCGAGGTCGACTTCGGCGAGGTAGATCCACACCTTCTCCGACATCAGGCCCGGCGAAGAGCGGGTGGCGGCGACGAGGTCGAGGCGGCCGAGGTCGAGGCCGGCTTCCTCCAGCGCTTCGCGTCGGGCGGTGGCGTCGGGCGGCTCGCCGACGTGATCGAGGAGGCCGGCGATGATCTCGAGGCTCATCGGCTCGTCGCCCTCCAGCGCCTGGGGCAGGCGCAACTGACGCACCAGCACGGCTTTGCGACGGACGGGATCGTAGGGCAGCACCGCGGCGGCGTGGCCGTGGCTCTCGATCTCGAAGGTGTGGCGATGGCTGCCGCCGTCGGCGGTGGGGCAGTCGAAGACGACGCGTTCGAGCCGGCAGAAGCCGTTCCAGATCGTCTCGCGGGAGAGGACGACGAAGGGGGGCGGGGCGGAGCGGTCGGTCATCGGGCGCTGCTTCGAACGGACGGGAAGGGCGGGCCGCCGGGCGTCGGCTCGGTCCGATCTATCCGGGAGGCGCCGGGGGATGGCAAGCCCACTCGTGTTGCAGCAGCCCCTCGGCGGTGTGGCGGGTCAGTCGGTCTCGCTGCGGGGGGCGAGACGGATCTCCAGGCCGTCGAGGTCGGCAGCGGTGAGGATCTGGCAGGCGAGGCGAGAGTTCTCCTGGACGCCGTAGATCAGATCGAGTTGGTCCATCTCCTCGTCGGTGGCGGGGGGCAGTTTGCCCATCCAGGCCTCGCCGACATAGACGTGGCAGGTACCGCAGGCACAGGAGCCGCCGCATTCCGCCTCGATCGGCAGGCCCCAGTCGCGGATCACCTCCATCACCCGCCAACCGTCGACCGCCGGCAGGACGTGCTCTCGGCCGTCGAAGTCGGTGACGCGGATCCGGATCGCGCCGTCGTCGAAGAAGTCGCAGGGGTCCTCGCCGAGGTGATCCTCGACGACCGACGCCCGGATGTCCTGCTCCATCGTGCCTCCTCGTTCGCACCGACCGTCCGGATCGGCGTCCGTCCCGTTCCCGCGTACCTTCACGCGATGACGACGGCCGGCGCGGGTCTCGCCGGAGAGCCCGCGCCGCACCGATTCATGCTCGCCGATCCGCAATGCGGACCGGGCGAGCGAAAACATTAGATAATACTCATACACCACACCAGGCGTCTTGATAAGGCACCCGGAGCCAGGGCCGGCCGGGGACGGGGACGGTGGTGGGTTCGAGCGCCGGCTGGTAGTGCAGCGGCAGGCAGACCGGGGTGCCGGCGAGGAGGCGGGCGCGGGTCGGCCGGTGGTCGATCGCCAGGGTGTCGAAGCCGACGCGGAAGAAATGTGCCACCTGATCGAGCAGGACGTCGCCGATCGCGCGGAGCTCGCCGGTGTAGCCGTGGCGGTCGCGCAGCAGGCGGGCGAGGGAATAGCCGCGGCCGTCGGCGAACTTCGGGAAGCGGATGGCGATGGCGGCGAAACGCGGCAGATCGGCGACGAGGTCGTCGAGCCGGTCGGCGGGGTCGAGGAGGAGACCGATCGGGCTCGTCCGGTCGGCGAGGGTTGCCGCTTCGGCGCGCCAGCGGGCGGCCGAGACGAGCACCGCGCCCTCGGGCAGCGTGGCGTCGTCGGCGACGATCACCCAGCGATCGGCGACGAAGCGCCCCTTGGCGAAGACGTCCGCGTGGCTGGTCATATTCCGCTCCCGTTCTCTTCGTCGGTCGCAAGACCGAAGTGGATGCCGCATTCCGTCTTCTCGCTGCCGCGCCAGCGGCCGGCGCGGATGTCCTCGCCGGCCGCCACCGGGCTGGTGCAGGGAATGCAACCGATCGAGGGGTAGCCGCGCGCCACCAACGGGTGGTCGGGCAGGTCTCTGGCCGCCGTATGGGCGGCGAGGTCGGCCGGCGACCAAGCGGCGAGCGGGTTGACCTTGATGCGCCGGCCGTCGGGCTCGAAGGCCGGCAGCCGGCTGCGGGTCGTCGCCTGGAAGCGCTTGCGGCCGGAGATCCAGGCGTCGAAGGGAGCGACGGCGCGGGCGAGCGGCTCGACCTTGCGGATGCGGCAGCAGGCGTCGGCGTCGCGATGCCACAGCACGCCGAGCGGGTCGGTGGCCATCACCGCGATCGGGTCGGGCGACAGAGTGCGCACGTCGGTGAAGCCGAGGCGTTCGACCAGTCGATCGCGGTGGCGCAGCGTCTCGCCGAAGAGCTTGTCGGTGTCGACGAAGAGCACCGGCACGGAGGGATCGACCGCGGCGACGAGGTCGAGCAGCACCGCGGCATCGGCGCCGAAGGAGGAGACGAGCGCCACCCGTCCCGGAAACAGGCGATGGACGACGAGGTCGATCAGGTCCTCGGCAGCGAGGCCGGCGTGGACGGTATCGAGGCGGGCGGCCTCGGCGCGGGCCGCCTCGGTGGCGGCGAGACGGGGGCGCCGGTCGCGGGTGACGAGGTCAACGGACGACATCGGCGAGCGCCTCCTTGAAGGGAGCGAGACCGATGCGGCGATAGGTGGCGAGGAAGGTCTCGGCCGGCGAGGCGCGCCGGGCGAGATAGGTGTCGACCACGGTCTCGACCGCGTCGGCCACCTGATTCGGCCAGAAGCCGGGGCCGGCACTGTCGCCGAGACGGGCGTCGTCGTCGGCCGAGCCGCCGAGGGTGATCTGGTAGAACTCCTCGCCCTTGCGATCGACGCCGAGGATGCCGATGGCACCGACATGGTGGTGACCGCAGGCGTTGATGCAGCCGGAGATCTTGATGTCGAGCGGGCCGATCGCGGCGGCGCGGGCCGGATCGGCGAAGCGCTGCGAGATGTCCTGGGCGACCGGGATCGAACGGGCGTTGGCGAGCGCGCAGAAGTCGAGACCGGGGCAGGTGATGGTGTCGCCGACGAGGCCGGCGTTGGCGGTGGCGAGGCCGGCGGCGAGAAGGGCGGCATGGATCGCCGGCAGGTCGTCACGGGCGACGTGCGGCAGGATCAGGTTCTGGCGATGGGAGACGCGGATCTCGCCGTGGCCGAAGCGGTCGGCGAGATCGGCGACGAGGTCCATCTCGTCGGCGGTCGCATCGCCGGGGACGCCGCCGATGGGCTTCAGCGAGATGGTCAGCGAGGCGTGGCCCGGCAGCTTGTGCGGGGTGACGTTGGTGGCGACGAAGCGGGCGAAGATCGGATCGGCCGCCTTCGCCGCTTCCTCGCGGTCGCTCACCGCCGGTCGGTCGGTGAGCGGCGGCAGGGCGAAGTGGCGGGCGATGCGGGCGACGTCGGCCGCCGGCAGTTCCAGGGCGCCGTCGCGGATGCGCTCGAACTCGGCCTCGACCTCGTCGCGGACGGTCGCGCAGCCGGCCTCGTGCATCAGGATCTTGATGCGCGCCTTGTACTTGTTGTCGCGCCGTCCGTAGAGATTGTAGACGCGCAGGATCGCCTCGACATAGGCGAGCAGATCCTGCTCCGGCAGGAAATCGCGCAGCTTCCAGGCGAGGAAGGGCGAACGGCCGAGACCGCCGCCGACGAAGACGACGAAGCCGACGGCGCCGTCGCCGCGTTTCACCAGCTCGAGGCCGATGTCGTGGACGCGGATGGCGGCGCGGTCGTCGTGCGCTCCGGTGACGGCGATCTTGAACTTGCGCGGCAGGTAGCTGAACTCGGGATGGACCGAGGACCATTGCCGGAGGATCTCGGCATAGGGGCGCGGATCGACGACCTCGTCGGCGGCGGCGCCGGCGAAATGGTCGGCGGTGATCGAGCGGATGCAGTTGCCGGAGGTCTGGATGGCATGCATCTCGACCTCGGCCAGCTCGGCGAGGATGTCGGGGATCTTCTCCAGCGACGGCCAGTTGAACTGGATGTTCTGGCGGGTGGTGAAGTGGCCGTAGCCCTTGTCGTGGGTGCGGGCGATGCGAGCGAGGGTACGCAACTGCCGGCTCGACAGCGTGCCGTAGGGGATGGCGACGCGCAGCATGTAGGAATGGAGCTGGAGATAGACGCCGTTCATCAGGCGCAGCGGGCGGAACTGCTCCTCGGTCAGTTCGCCGCAAAGGCGGCGGGCGACCTGGTCACGGAATTGCGCGACGCGGGCGGTGACGAACTGGCGATCGAAGCTGTCGTAGACGTACATGGGCTCGGACCTCGGCAGACGGTTCAGGCGGCGCGGGCGAGACGGGCCGCGGCGGCTTCCGTTCCGGAGGTCGGGCCCCCGGCGCGAATGCGCTCGCGCATGGTCTTCGGCACCGGGCCGGCGGCGCCGACGATCACCTCGACGGCGTAGGGTTCGACGATGCGGCGGGCGGCGACGTCGCCGGCGGCGGCGACGACGGCTTCGGCAGCGGCGGTCGGATCGAGGACGGCGGCGACGGCGAGGTGCTCGCTCCAACGACCCTCGGCGGTGCGGAAGACGACGCGTCCATCGGTCAGTCGGTTGGCGGTGACGATCTGCATGGCGAACTCCCGAACGATGTGGCGCGGCGATCCGTGGTGGCACGAAGGGATCGGCGGTTGGTCTCGTCGGACGTTCTAGGAGATGGCGACGCGGTGCGCGCCGTTCGCGATTGCGAAATCACGAAGGGACGTAGAAAACTTTGCGCTGTCGTGGGCGTGACGAAGAACGATGCCGGAAACGAGGTCACAACGACCTCGGGTCGAACTCGGCGATCCAAGCGACGACGAACCCGAAGTGGTATTTTCATCGATACATTCGCATGTATCGATCAACGAATACTTCCCGGTTCTCCTCAGGCGCTCGGCCGTGCGTCGCGGGCGAAGAGATAGACGACGAGCGTCGCGGTCAGCGCCACGGCGAAGGCGCCGTAGAGGGCGCCGTGGGCGGCGGCCGGGCTCGTCCCGCCGCTCGCCATCCTGGCCATGAACATCCCGGACAGCGGCTGCAGAATGGCGGCGCCGCCGATGATGAACATGTTCATCAGAGTGAGGCCGCGGCCGAGCACCGGGGTCGGCAGGAAGGCGCGAGCGTGAGCCATCAGCACGCCGTAGGTCATGCCGATGCCGCCGATCACCCCGAACATCAGGCTGGCCGGCAGCACCGGCATCGCCGGGGCGAAGGCGAGGGCGGTGAGGCCGGCGATGGTCGCCACCGTCCCCGCCACCACCACCCATTTGCGGGTGCCGAACCAGCGATCGAGCGGGCCGTAGACGAAGGCGCCGGCGATCATGGCGAAAACCATGACGGAGACCGCGTTGCCGCGCTCGACCGGGGCGAGGCCGTGCACCTGGGAGAAGTAGGGGCCGACCCACAGGCCGCGGATCGCCACCACGATCGGGTAGGAGACGAGGGCGATGGGATAGAGCGGCCACAGTTCGCGGATCGCCAAGACGGCGGCGATGCTCGGCTTCGGGGCGCCGTCGGCGTGTGGTTCCGCCGGAGGTGGTTCCTTCACCACCAGAAAGACCAGGACGGCGGAGACGAGGGTGGCGGCGGCGATGGCGAGCATGGTGGTGCGCCAACCGAAGGCGGCCGCGGCGGCGGCGAGTGGGGTGGCGGCGGCGAGGTTGCCGAGCGAGCCGATGCCGACGATCACCGAAGAGAACAGGGCGAACCGCGCCGACGTGGTCGTCCGGCCGATCACCCACAGGGCGCCCATGTAGATGGGGGCGCAGCCGAAGCCGATCAGCGCCATGCCGGCGACCGAGTGCCAGGGTTCGCGCGCGAGGGCGAAGACGGTGGCCCCGGCGACCGCCGACAACATCGGGACCGCCACGGTACGGCCGGCACCGAAACGGTCGAGCGAGGCGCCGATCGGCAGTTGCACCACGGCGAAGGCGGCGAAGAATGCGGCCGAGACCATGCCGAGTTCCGCCGGGCCGAGATGCACGTCGGCGGCCAGTTCCGGGGCGATCACCGCCAGGAACGACCGATAGAACTGGGAGAGGAGATAGCCGAAGACGAGGACGACGAGGGTGGGCACGCGGTCGGGGCTTTCATTCTCGAATCGATTGAAGATACTCGACCCGGCCCGGCTTGCCATCACGCCGGCGCGAGGCGGACATGCGGTGGGATGCGTGAGGTGACGTGACGTTTCCCCGGCCTCGATGTTGTGTCATTCTCCCCGCTCGCCCGAGGGAAGGCGACGCCCGAGATCTCGTCTCGAGACCGTCGCACCGGGACGTCACATCTTTCTCGTCTCCCCCTCTGGCGGGAGGGGACGGCGATCACCACCTGTCGCGACGGCCGACCGTCCGGTCCGGCGCCGTCCATCCTCGGCGGTCCTGCCGCCCCACTCGAGTGAGGGAGATCTCCCCGTGTCCGACGTCATCATCAAGACCCCGATGCAGTATCTCGACAAGGCCATGGGAGCGCTGCGTGATCTGGGGCTGGCGCCGCCGGCGACCCAGGATGCGCCGATCGTCGGTCTGCTCGAGAAGATCTCGGACCTGGAGCCGGACAAGATCGTGGTCATCACCCGCACCCTCGGTCAGACCGAGGTGTTCAACGAGGTGGTGCGCAATCAGATCTCCGGCATGGAGATCGGCGAGCGCTACAAGCAGATCACCGCTGGTTTCGATTCGATCCGCGACGACGCCAAGAAAATGGTCGATCAGGTCGCCGACGGGAAGATCGACATCTTCGAGCGCGCCACCAACGCCTGGATGAAGATCAGCCGCGGCGACATCTCCGACCGCTTCGACAAGATCCGCTCGATTTATCTCGAAGTCTCCAAGGAGACCAAGAACCAGATCGAGCGCGAAGGCATCATCCTCGACAGCTACCGTGACTTCCGCGGCGCGCTGAAGCAGGCCGAGGTGCTGGCGCTCGAAGTGTTGAAGACGGCCGAGAGCAAGTGGAACGGGGCCAAGGCCGCCCTCGACACCGCCGGTCAGGCGGTCGCCGCCTACCAGGGCAGCGAGCCGGCCGAGAAGGCCAAGCTCGAGATGGTCCGTGACGAGCACGTCCGCCGCACCCAGGACGAGGAGAAGCGCTACCAGATCGCCAAGGACCTCTCCGACAACCTGACCATCGGCTACAACACCTCCGAGGTCATCATGGCGCGTCTGATGCAGACGACCAACGCCAAGGAGCGTGTCTATCAGCAGGCGGTGAGCTTCTTCTCGACCAACGACTCGGTGCTGACCGCGCTCAAGGCGTCGTTCACCGGCATGTTCGGTCTGCACGAGGCGACCGAGACGCTCAACGCCATGAAGGAAGGCGTGTCGAAGAGCCTGGAGACGCTGGCCGAGATCGGCGACAAAGTCCAGGAGGCGGCCGTGCGTGCCGGCTACGGCCCGACCATCCGCGCCGACGCGGTCAAGAAACTGGTCGACTCGGTGGTCAACTTCCAGGTCAAGTCGACCGAGATCATCGCCGAGATGCGCGACCTCTCGACCAAGAACTCGGCCGAGATCCGCGATGCGGTCGAGGACGGCAAGAAGCGCATCGCCCGTCTCGTCGTCGCCGGCAACAGTCTCGAAGCGCCGAAGTGATCGACCCGGTCGGGAGGCCGGGTCGCCCGGCCTCCCCCTCATCGTCCTGCCGTTCGCGTGACGGCGGGCGGATCGAACGGCCCTGCCCGACCGCACCCATGGTCGGGTCCGCTCCCGAGGCCCAGGCTCCATGACCGACGTCGCTCCCTCCTCTCCCACCGCGACCTCGCCGATCGCGACCGCGGCCCCCACGGCGCCGCCGCCGGCGCCCCAGAAGCTCGACGACCTCATGCTCGCCATGGACGTCGTCGACACGCTGCGGCACCAGGAGAACCTGGCGCTGAAGGAACTCGACGACGACGTCCGCAAGGCGGAACTGGTCAAGCGGCTGAAGCAGATCTACGCCGGCCAGGGCATCGAGGTGCCGGACAGCATCGTCGAGCAGGGGGTGAGGGCGCTCGAGGAGAGCCGTTTCGTCTACACGCCGACGCCTCCGAGTCTGTCGCGGACGCTCGCGACGATGTGGGTGGAGCGCAAACGCTGGAGTCTGATCCTCGGTTCGGCCGGTCTGGCGATCGCCATCCTCGGCGGCGCCTACCAGTATTTCGTCGTCGGCGCGGGGGAGCGGGCGGCGACGGCGTCGCGCATCGAGATCACCCAGACCCTGCCGGCGGCCCTCGCCAAGGCGAAGCAGACGGCGCTCGACGAGGCCAAGGTGGCGGACGCCACGAAGAAGGCCGGTGACATCGCCGGGATCGGCGAGGCGGCGATCGCGCGCAAGGACGTCTCCGCCGCCAAGGTGGCGATCGCGGATCTCGACAAGCTGACGGTGACGTTGCGCGAGGCCTACGAGGTGCGGATCGTGTCACGCAAGGACGTCCGATCCGGCGTCTACTTCTCACCGCGCGGCGGGGCCACCGACACTCGCTACTACCTGATCGTCGAGGCGGTGGGTGCGGACGGGCGGGCGCTCGAACGGACCGTCACCAGTGAGGCCGACCAGTCGGTCGCCAAAGTGACGATGTGGGGCCAACGCGTGCCGAAGACGACCTACGACCAGGTCGCCCGCGACAAGCAGGACGACAACGTCATCCAGAACACGCGCCTCGGCGAAAAGCGTCGCGGCGAGATCGACGTCCGTTGGACCATGCCGGCCCAGGCCGGCACCATCACCAAGTGGTGACATCATGATTTCCGGACGCGACGCCCTCCTCCAGATCGACAACGCCATCGCCGGCATCCGTGACGACGAGAACCGTCTCGACGCGGCGCTCGCCTCGGCCACCCAGGAAGCCGAACGGCTCCGCCTCGAACAGGCGGACGACTATCGGGCGCTGGCGCGCGTCCGCCTCGATGCGCTCTCGGGCGAGAAGGTGACCGGGACGCTCGACCGGGCCGAACGCGAGGCGTTGAAGCTGCTCGCCGAGAAGCGCAAGGCACTCGAGGAGCTCGCCGAGCGCCGCGCCTCGGCGACCAAGTCGCTGAAGAAAGCCCAGGCGGAGCGCCACGGCGTCGCCGGCAAGCTCGAGGACGTCGTCCGTCGGATGGACGAGCTCCGAGCGAAGACGCAGCGGCGACTGGCCTCCGAGCGTGACTGGATCTCCGCCGACGAAAAGGTCGCGGCGGCGGAAGAGATCGCCCGCAAGGCCGACGCCAAGGCCGATCAGGCCGAAGCCGATCGGGCGGAGAAGGGTAGACCCTACGAGGCCGACAAACTCTTCATGTACCTGTGGGCCAACGGTTTCGGCACGTCGAAATACACGGCCGGCCCCTTCGCCCGCTTCTTCGACCGCAAGGTGGCGAAGGTCTGCGGCTTCATCGAAGCGCGGCCCAACTACGCCATGTTGCTGGAGATCCCGCTGCGTCTGCGCGAGCATTCCGATCGGAAGGCGGCGGCGGTCGCCGAAGTGGTGGCCAAGCGTACCGCGATCGAGCGCGCCGCGCTGGAAGCCGACGGGATCGCGAAGTTCGAGGCGGAGTTCGCCGCGGTCAAGGCGGAGATCGACGCCGGCAATGCCGGCATCGCCTCGGTGCAGGCCGATCTCGCCACCCTCGATGCCAGCCACGGCGCGCTGGTCGGTGGCGACGATCCCGAGATCGCCCGCGCCCTCGAGGGGGTCGCCGAGAGCCTCGCCTCGACCGACATCCAGACGCTCTGGGCGCAGGCCTACGAGACCCCGACGCCGGAAGACGAGAAGATCGTTCAGCGCATCGAACACTACGGCGCGGCGATCGCCCAGGCCGAGGCCGAACTGGCCGAGACGCGGGCGACGATCCGGGAAACGGCCCGTCGGCGCGCCGAACTGGAAGAGACGCGCGAGCGCTTCCAGCGCTCCGGCTACGACCGACCGGGTGTCACCTTCAACAACGAGTCGATGCTCGGCAACGTCATCGGCGGCATCATCGGCGGCATCATTTCGAGCCCCGAGCTGTGGAGGGTGATCCTCGGCGGATATCAGGCGCCGCACCGGCGATCCGGCGACACGTTCGGTGGCGGCGGCAACTGGTGGAGTGGCGGCAACGGCGGTGGCGGTGGTTCGTGGGGTGGCGGCTCGTCGGGCGGGTTCGGCGGCGGTGACGCCGGGTCGAGTGCCGACGGCGGATTCGGCGGCGGTGACAGCGGCGGCGATTCGAGCGGCGGGTTCTGAACGGCGCTCACCGCGGGCGCGGGGCGTGCCCGCGCCCTCACGCCTGCAACACCGCGACCACGCCGATCACCAGTAGGGCGATGCCGACGAGGTCGCGCTTCGACGGGCGTTCCTTCATCAGGCTGCGCGACAGGACCTGGGCGAAGAAGATCTCGATCAGGCCGAGGGTGCGTACCGCCGCGACCGGGGCGGTGGCGAAGCCGACGAACCAGCACTGCGAGGCGAAGGCGCCGAGGAAGCCGGCGGTGACCGACGGGCGCCACAGGCGGAAGATCGCGGTGAGCACCCGGCGATCGCGCACGAACAGCCAGAGCGTGAGGATCGCGGTCTGGATCGCCAACGAGGCGGCGAGCGCGGTCGAAGCGGCGACGAAGAAGTTCATCGTGCCGGAGGTCAGGATCGCCTTCTTGAAGAACACCGCGGCCAGCCCGAAGAAGCCGCCGGCGGCGATGCCGAGCGCGGCGGCGCGGATCATCGCGCCACGGCCGCCCTCGCCGTCGACGAGGCCGCCCTTGGCTCCCGGTTTCGGCCAGGACATGACCAGGACACCGACCGTCGCGGCGACGATCGCCAGCACCACCATGGGTCCGGGAACCTCGCGCAGAAAGGCGATGCCGAAGAGCGCGACCTGGACCGGCTCGGTCTTGGTCAGCGCGATGGTGACCAGGAACGAGCGATCGCGCATCGCATGAAGCATGCATGCCGTGGCTGCGATCTGGCCGAGGCCGCCGAGTGTCACCCACCCCCAGAAGGCGAGATCCGGCACCGGACGGGCACCGGTCAGGGCGACGGCCAGAACGAGGAAGAGAAGCGAGAAGGGAAGGCCGAAGAGGAAGCGTACGTGGGTGGCACCGAGGGTGCCGAGCTCGACGGTGAGGCCGCGCTGCAGGGCGTTGCGGAGCGACTGGGCGGCCGCGGCGACGACGGTGAAGGCGATCCACAGCGAGGCGAACATCCGGACATCCGAGCGAGTGAGCGTGGAGGTCTTCCTACACGACGCGTGCGCGGCCGTCGCCGACGCGGGATGCGGGTCCGTCGTGCATTCCGAAGCGTGCTCCTCACAGCTTCTCGATCTTGTCGCGGGCCTCGAGGAGGATGTCGCGCAGGCGCCGCGCCCGGGTCTCGTCGAGCGTGCCGCGACGCATTCGGGCGAAGAGGGCGGCGCGGAAATCGCGGATGGCGTCGCCGATCGCCACCTCGCCGATCGGGGCGGCGGCTTCGTCGATCTGGGCGCGGATGCGATCGAGTTCGTCGCGACTCTCGTCGAGATAGGCGCGGCCGGCGCGGGTGATGGTGTAGAGGCGTTTCAGGCCGTGTGCTTCGGAGGTGACCAAGCCGGCGTCCTCGAGCAGCTGCAGCATCGGGTAGATGGCGCCGGGGCTCGGGGCATAGGCGCCCTGGAAACGTTGCTTCAGGTCCTTGATGATGTCGTAGCCGTGACGCGGTTCTTCGCCGATGAGTCCGAGGACGACGAGGCGCAATGCGCCGGAATCGAAGACGCGCCGGCCGCGGCGACGGGCGAATGGCCCACCGCGATGGCGACCGAAGAAGCCACCGAAGGGGCCGGCGAAGCCGCCCTCGGTCTCGTCGTCGTCACCGGGTCCACAGAAGCGCGAGCGCATGGGGTCGAATCGTCTCCGAACGGGGGGCGTAGCGCCCCGCGTCCCGATCGATAGCACGGCTCGGGGGGGCGGGGGAAACGGGGAAGGCCAAATGCCCCACCCCCGGTTCACGTGGGCGAACCGGGGGTGGGGCGCGGGCGGGTCTTCCGCGATCCATCGCGGTGGCGAAGGTCGTCGAGCCGCGACGGGCGGACGGATCGGCGCCGATGGAGCGGGGGGATCAATCGCCGGTGGCGGGGGCTTCCGGCTTCACAGGTGCGGCCCGTTCGGCCCGGAAGCGGTCGTAGACGTCGCGATCGCGCGCCATGCGTTCGCGGCGACGGAAGTCATCGAAGGCCTCGGCCTCGGTTTCGAGCTGGCGCCAGGCTTCGGCACGGGCCTCGTCGAAGGCGGCATTGCCGCTTCCCCAGCGACGGTGGCCACGTCCGCCGAAGCCGCGACCGGCCCACGGCGGCGGACCGTCGCCGCGGCCGTGACCGGGGCGGTGTCCGTGGCGGTTGCGCATCGCCAGATAGGCGAGGCCGGCGATGCCGAGCGGCGGGAAGAGCCAGAAGGCGCCACCGACGGCGGCGGCGGCGACCGGCCACGGCGCACGGCCGTGGCAGCAGCGGCTCTGGAATGAATGGTCGGCACCGCCGGGGGCGGGCTCGGACGGACGGGAGCCGGTTTCGAGGGTCATGAGCGATCCTTTCGCGATGTGTTCGACATATCCAACAAACGACATATCGATGAATGATCATGTCGGCACCGATATATCTTTTACAAGAGGCATCTCATTAAAGATCGGTAAGGCGGCGCGGGAGCAGGGGCGGCAATGGTCGGGGAAGGACCGGCGAGGATCGGGGACGGCGGGGGCGGCGCACCGGCGCGGGGCACGGGGCGGAGCACCGGGGCGGGGGCATCGGGCCGCGGAGGCGGCTGGGCGTCGGGCCGGGGAGGCGCCGCGAGAGACGAGATGCCGGGAGGTGGTGGGGTGGCGGGCGATGCGCCGGTTGCCGGTCCAGGCGGACGATGCCGGATTTCCCGCCTCGGCCATGGCCTTTCGTGGTCCGATCGGCTAATCGGAGCGCCATGGCCGCCCCACTTCTCACCCTCCGCGACGTCACCCTCACCTTCGGCGGAGCGCCGCTGCTCCACGGCGCCGAACTGATGGTGCACGAGGGCGATCGGCTCTGTCTGGTCGGGCGCAACGGCTCGGGCAAGTCGACCCTGCTCAAGATCGCCGCCGACATCCTGCAGGCCGACGGTGGGGAGCGCGTCGTCCAGTCCGGCGTCACCATCCGCTATCTGCCGCAGGAGCCGGATCTCTCCGGCTTTTCGACGACGCTCGCCTATGTCGAGGCCGGGCTCGGCCCCGGCGACGATGTCCACCGGGCGCAGCGCCTGCTCGAGGATCTCGGGCTCCACGGCGACGAGGACCCGAAGACGCTCTCCGGCGGTGAGATCCGCCGCGCTGCGATCGCCCGCGTGTTGGCGCCGGAGCCGGACGTGCTCCTGCTCGACGAGCCGACCAACCATCTCGACCTACCGGCGATCGAATGGTTGGAGGCCGAGCTGAAATCGATGACGTCGGCGCTGGTGTTGATCTCGCACGACCGGCGCTTCCTCGAAAATCTGTCGCGCGCCACCATCTGGCTCGACCGCGGCCGTACCCGACGGATGGAACGTGGCTTCACCGCCTTCGAGGCGTGGCGCGACGACCTGCTCGAGCTCGAGGAGAAGGAACGCCACAAGCTCGATCGAAAGATCGCCATGGAGATGGACTGGCTGCGCTACGGCGTCACCGCCCGGCGCAAGCGCAACCAGCGCCGCCTCGCCGAACTGGGGTCCTTACGCGAGCGGCGCAAGACCGAGCGGCGGGTGCAGGGCGAAGTGAAGATGGGCATCGCCGAGGCGGAGCAGTCGGGCAAGCTCGTCATCGAGGCGAAGGGCGTCGCCAAGGCATGGGACCGGCCGATCGTCGTCGACTTCTCGACCCGTATCGCCCGCGGCGACCGGGTCGGCGTGGTCGGGGCCAACGGCGCCGGCAAGTCGACGCTGCTCGGGCTGCTCACCGGCACACTTCCGCCCGACGGGGGCAGCGTCAAGATCGGCATCGGCGTCGAGATGGTGACGCTCGACCAGAAGCGGGAGGCACTCGATCCGGCGGCGACGCTGAAAGAGACGCTGACCGGCGGCGTCGGCGACAACGTTCGGGTCGGCGCCGAGATGCGCCACGTCGTCTCCTACATGAAGGACTTCCTGTTCCCGCCGGAGCAGGTGAACACCCCGGTCGGGGTGCTGTCGGGAGGCGAGCGTGGCCGGCTGATGCTGGCGCGGGCGCTGGCCAAGCCGTCGAACCTGATGGTGCTCGACGAGCCGACCAACGATCTCGATCTCGAGACACTCGATCTGCTCGAGGAGATGCTCGGTGACTATCCCGGCACGGTGTTGGTGGTCAGCCACGACCGCGACTTCCTCGATCGGGTGTGTTCGTCGGTGGTGATGAGCGAGGGCACCGGGCGCTGGGTCGAATATGCCGGCGGGTATTCCGATATGATCGCCCAGCGCGGCACCGGTGTCGCGGCGCGCAGGGTGGAGAAGCCGCAAGGCGAGGCGAAGCCCGAGAAGGCGGTCGCCGCGTCCGCACCGGCGGAGGCGAGGAAGCGCCGACTGTCGTTCAAGGAGAAGCACGCGCTCGAGACCCTGCCGGGGAAGATCGAGGCGTTGCAGAAGGATCTCGGCAAGCTGCACGACATGCTCGCTGATCCGGATCTCTATGCTCGGAACCCGAAGCGCTTCGACGAAGTGTCGCGCGCCGTCGACGAGAAGACGCGGGCGCTGGCGGACGCCGAGGACGAGTGGCTGGCGCTGGAGATGCTCAAGGAAGAGCTGGAAGGGTGACGCTGCGGCAGTCGACTCGGTCCGCGCCGATGGCGTGGGACCCCTTCTCCCCTTGCGGGAGAAGGGGAGCCCGTTGCACTCGAGATCCTGCGTCGGCCATTTCGAGAGGTGCTCTCGGACCTGTCGTCCACGGCCGGAGATACGCGGAACGGCGGCGAGGTCGCCCTCGCCGCCGTTCGTGTCGCTCGCGTCTCTCGACCGATCAGAACGCCAGACGCTTGGCCTGGACGACGCCGTCGAGGGCGGCCACGTCGGCCAGAAGTGCGTCGGTCACCGGGCCGTCGACGGCGATCAGGCAGATCGCGTCCTCGCCTGCCGCCTTGCGGCCGAGGGCGAAGGTGGCGATGTTGACGTCGCGGGTGCCGAGCAGCGTGCCGAGGCGGCCGATGAAGCCGGGTTTGTCCTTGTTGGTGACGTAGAGCATCGACGGCTGGAACTCGGCGTCCATCTGGATGCCCTTGACCTCGACCAGACGCGGCTTGCCGTCGGCGAAGACGGTGCCGGCGAGCGAGCGCTCCTGCTTGTCGGTGCGAACGGTCAGGCGGATCAGGCTGTCATAGGTGCCCTGATCGCCGCGACGCACGTCCTCGACGGCGATGCCGCGCTCCTTGGCCATCACCGGCGCCGACACCATGTTGACGGCGTCGAGCTGCGGCTTGAGGAGACCGGCGAGCACGGCGGCACCGAGCGCGCGGGTGTTCATGCCGGCGACCTCGCCCTCGTATTCGATGCGGGCGCCGACGATGCCGCTTTCGGTGAGCTGACCGGCGAAGGAGCCGAGCAG
>CALMFH010000259.1 GCA_937864925.1 uncultured Alphaproteobacteria bacterium
GGTGGCCGGCATGAGATCGGAATGGTGGCCGCCTTCGTATCGGAACAGGTGGCCGGCTTCGCCGGAATGCGCACAACGGCGAGAGTGCCCCAGGGACGAGATAGGACGAATCGGAACGCCGCGCGCTTCAGAACGGGTGCCGTCGTGAACAAGACTGTGGAGCAATCGCAAACGTCATCAGCGCCACCGGCAAAGACCGCCGCCGAGACGGTGATCGGTGTGCGCCCCGAGGCCGCTGCAGCTTATGTCGAGAAGCGGCTTCGCCCGCAACTCGCATGGTACGAGGCAAAGGCCAAGCGTGCCAAGACTTGGCATTTCGGGTTGGTGGGAACCCAATTGGTTGCGACCACGATGATTCCGGTCGTCAACGCCGTGACCCACTCCGTCGAAGCATCGACGGTCCTCGCCGCCATCGCGGCTATCGCGACTGGGTTTACACAGATGGCTCGCCACCAGTCCCACTGGCTGCGTTACCGCGATACCGCCAATGGATTGGAGAAGACGATACTCCACTACGAGTTGGAACTACCGCCGTTCGTCGATACCGATCGCCATGTCCAATTGATCGTACACGGTGATCGCCTCCTGGGGGAGGAAGGCGCGAAGTGGATGACGACGGTCCGGTCCGCGACCGGGAAAACGCCGGCCGCCAAAGGGGCATCGCCGATAGAAAAGGATGAGGAGTAACGCGGCCGCTTGACCCGCGATCGCACCTATCCATTTCTGTAACTCGGCGACCGGCGGCAAACCGCAAAATCAAATCTCCTCCCTGTGAGAATATTACGGTGGCGCCTGCGTAGGTAGATCGACCGCAGGCATATTCTCTATGACGGCACCAAGGCGTCCGGCGGGGACATCGATCGTGAAGACCTGCCCACCGCGCCTATAGGAAAGTTCGCGAACAGTAGTCTCCGCCCTTCCGGTAAGTTCCACCAATTGCCGTATATTTATCAATTTTTCGCTGGCGTAAGTCAGCAAACGATCTCCAGGTTGAAGACCAATTTTCTCAGCGACGCTACCAGCGATAACTCTCTGTACTTCGACCTCAAAGGAATCCGGCATTTTATCGACTGCAGCCGCCGTCCGATCCGTATGAATATGTTCGACACTGCGCCGTCTTACTGCAGCTATTTTCTCTTGCCATGCAGTTGTTAGTTTTCCATCGTTCTTCGATTTGACAATTTTTTCAGTTTCATCAATTATATATTGATACTTGCTCGAAAAAACACTGCTGTCTGTGCCATTCGCAAACAACCGCTGCAATAAATCCAATGAGCCATCTATATATTCCAGGGCTACTATATTGTTATTTGCCATAAACTCGGAAAACCCGAGCATCGCGAATGACATTGAAAGATCTTGTTGAAATTGATTGTTACTCGGATGTGATCCGGAAATTTGCTTAAGAATATCGTTGGCGGTCCTGAAGGCCTCCTGTGCAGATTTAAGCTCATTGTCTTTCGATGCAATTTTTCCTAAATATATTAAGGACATCGCCACACTTCGTTGAATGTCAGCATTGTCGGGATTGGTCTTCATCTGACCCCGCGTGATAGCGAGCCTCTTCCCAATCCACTCCCGTGCCACTTTTAAATCCCCCATAAGTTCCGCTAGTTCACCAAGGGCCTGATACGAATTCGCGAGACGCTGTTGGTGCTCGATACTTGAAGGACTCGCATTTACGAGGCGCCCTGCGTGATCCAAGCTATTCTCTAGCATATTTTTTGAGAATTCGAGTTCATTCGTCTGCATATAATATATACCAAGTAAATAATATGTTTGTTGCAAATTCTTTTTGTAAATAATATTATTAGGATCCAATAAATTTAATTCAATAATTGTTGACAGGCCCTCCTTGTACATCTCCCCTTCAGTCCCATCCCTTAGCTCGGCTGAAATAGACGCAAGTCTAATATTTATGGTATAAAGATCATGTTTATAATCTGCATTATCGGGAACAGATCTCGCGAGTGACTTGGCGACAACTTGTTGTCTCTTAAAGCATTCTTGCGCGCCCTTGAGGTCTCGCATGTATAATGCCAATTCGCCAAGCTTACTTAGCGCCAATGAAAGATTGCGTTGAAGAGTTGCATTTCCGCCGTCACGTTTCACAAGAGATTCCGAGACGTTCAAGCTCTTTTCGAACCAGCGCTGTGCCGTCTTGACATCCCCCCTTGCCATCGCAACATCACCCAGTCTACGTACTAAAGAAGAAAGTTCATAAAATAGATCGTCGTCAAATGCACCTGCATCAATAATATTCTGGCGCATCAATAGGCTTTTTTCGAACCACATCTGTGCAGCATCAATATCGCTTAGCTCCCAAGCGACCTCGCCAATTCGCTCGAATGAAAAGGATAAGCCCCTTCTGTACTTGATATTTTCAGGATCCTTATCCGAAATCATCTGGCTGATTATGAGCCCCTTCTCAAACCAATTCTGAGCGCTCGTTAGATCTCCCGCCACCATCGCGAGCTGACCGAGCGTATCGTACGAAATATTAATATCACTCTGATATTTCGTATTATGCGGCTCCGAGTACATTAATTCCTCTTGAAGAGCTCGTGCCTCTTCCATCGCATTACGCGCGCCCGAAATATCTCCGGCTTCCATGAGCGTGATCGCAACTTCACGCAGCGCTAGAGCTGAATTTCTTCGCAAGTTTGGCGAAATTTCCTGACCGTTAGACAGAAGTTTTTGCTGCAACAGGCGCGCCTCATTGAGAATATCCTGAACGAGTTTTACCTCTATTCCCATACGGTTCCTGAATTTGCCGGCCAGCTTATTCACCAGCCCTCCGGCTGTTTCAGTTGCGGCCATGAGCGCTCTGTCGGCGCGGTCGCGTTGGTCTTCAGCAGTCCTCCTTAGGATCTCTGCTTTACCGGCCTGATCCAGCCCGAACCACGCTCCGCTCGCAGCCGCGGCGGCGAAGCCTGCTGCAACCACCGCGCCGATGCGCGCTCTCCGCTTCCCGCGTGCCTCCGCCATCGCCGCGTGCTCGGCCGCAGCTCGCGCGGCTTCCGCGGCCTCGGCGATGCGCCGTGCCTGTTCGATCTCCGCATTACGCCGGCCGTCTTCCGCGGCACGGGCAGACGTCAGATAGTCTCTGTGGTCGGCATCGAGGCCGGCTGCCAAGTCGGACCGCTGAAGCAGCGCTTCAGCGTCTTCCAGCCGACCCGCGGCATGTGCGAGCCAGCGTGGGTCGCGGCCGTGCTCGACCCAGTCGCGCGTCGCCTGCCTCACCCCGGCCAACGCCGCGAGCAACGCCTTATCCTCGGCGAGCCACCCCACCATCACCGGCCATTGCCGAAGCAGCGCCTCGTGCGCCGGTTCGATCGGCACGGCCGCCGTCATCGTGGGGACTTCGACCGAGGCCGCAGCCCGGTCATGCGCCACTGCCTCGTCTGTGCGCAGCAGTCGCATCTCGATCAAGCGGTCGATCAGCGGCAACGTCTCGGCTGGTAGCGCGGTACGCGGTGCGGAAGCGCGACGCGGCTCGCCGGTGGTCGGATCGATGCTCGCGAGCCAGGGGATCAGTCCACGTCGCAGCAGTGCCAACCGTTCGTCGCGTCCCGGCGGCACACTCCCGTCGCGTCCCGCCAATTCGAGCGCTTTCTCCACTGCCGCCGTGATCGAACCGGCGACTCCGCCCGAAGCGTGATAGTCGGCGAGCTTCAGCGAGCCCTTACCGCCGTGATCGAGGTAGAGCCGCTCCAGAGTGAAGGCGAGGAGCGGCAGCGCGTCACGCCCACCGCTCGCCTCGATGTCGCGCATCAATGCTTCCGTCAGCGCCGGATCGACGATCAACGGCCGTCGTGTCTTGGCAAGTCGCGCCGCCGGACCTTCGATGATGGTCTGGAAAGCCCCGCGCGGTACCGGTTGCAGGCTGAATGGTTCCTGCTTCAGGTCCTTCGATGCGGCCGCGCTCTGCAGCAACTCATAGGACTCGGTGCGGATGGTGAAGACGATGATGACGGTCAGTGCATTGGATTGGGCCAGCACGGCGAGGAGGTCGAGGAGGCGCGCCGCCTCCGGACGGTCCTCCAGCGGGAACAATTCTTCCGCCTGATCGACGGCGAGGACCAGAGCCGGTGGCGAGGCATCCCCCTCGCCCGGCAGGGGCGGGACCAACGCGGCGGCGGCCAGCCGGCCGAGCAGCGCGACCAGTGCCGCTATGTCGGTGGTGGCCTCGGCGATCTCGGCCCGACTGAGACGCAGACCACGCGCCGTACAGGCTTTGTCGAGCGCCGCCACCAGGCCCTTGTCGCCGGAAATGGCCCGCTCCATCGGCCGGATCACCGGCAGCGGCAGGAAGTGGCGGTCGTCGCGCGCCAGCCGTGGCCACAGCCCGGCGCGCAGAAACGACGACTTACCAGCCCCGGAAGCGCCGAGAATGGCGAGCAGACGTGGCGGCGCTCGCCCCGCCAGATCGCGGATCTTGTCGAGCGCCAACACCAAGGGGGCTTCACGGCCGAAAAAGATGCCGGCGTCTTCCGCCTCGAGCGCGGCAAGGCCGGGATAAGGCGAACGTCCGGGATCGCCCTCTGGTGGCCAAGCAAAGTGGCGCGGATCGAGGCCGGCAGCGAACAACCCGGCTTTCAGTCGCTTCAAACCGTCCCGCGAAAAGGTGACGTGCTGTTCCTCGCCGAACGGCGGTACCTTCACCCGAAACAGATCATGGTCGCCACCACTCGCCAGCGACACGAATTGCCACGCCCGGCGATAGCGGGCCGGCACATCGTCGACCGCAAGATTGTCGATCACCACGCCGAAAATGCGTTTCGACAGCTTGGCTGCGAGGTCGAACTCGCGGGCGCACCAGTCGGAGGCTAGCCACGCCCGACTGACCAAGAACACCACAGCTTCGCATCGATCCGCCGCCTGATGCAGCGCCCGTTCCCATCGCTCGCCGGCCGCGATGCCGCGATCGGCGTCGAAATCCAAGAAGAAGTCGTCGAACCCTTCACGCGTCAGCCAGTCACCGATCGCTGCCGCTTGGGCATTGTCCTTGCTGGAATGACTGATGAACAGCCGCGCCATCGCCCTCTCCGGTGGTGAACCCGGCAATCTTCACCCGCGATCAAGTTCACCGCAATCGACTTTACGTCGCACGAGCCATTTGTCTGGGCGAGAAGAAGGACGCGTGAAGCGGGTCGGGGGTAAAAAAGCGTCGTGATCTCTTTTCACTTTGGTCAAGCAGGATGCAGCGGGACTGGCCCAGCGCCCCGGACGGTACCGGATTCACGTGGGCGACGACGACGTAGCCGATGGTTCGCTGTGGGGTGACCCGAAACACATGCGTTTCTGGCGTATTCCGGACAGGCTTTCCTCAGGAATAGGTTGACTGCGCTTTGGAAAGAGCCCAGTTCTCATCTTCACCTTTCGCGGTACGCCAACTTGCGGCCCATCCGGTGATCAACGTGTCGGCGCGCGGACACACCAGGGATCGCTGCGCGCCTCGAGGCAATGACGTCGCTCGAGCAGGCGTTCGGCTTCGCCGAGCCAGCGCCTGACCTCCGGATCGGTGAGCGAGAACCACACCACGTCGCGGAAACAGCCGACCGCCGCTGCCGTACGCGACCGCCCGAGGCGCGGCACCGGCCGCGCCCCCAGTGCCGCGACGCCGATCAGCCGGACCTCGTAGCGACGGGCCGCCCCGGCGGTCCGCGCCGTCTTCATGTGGGCGAGCACCGGCGCCCCGGAGTCGCCCTGGCAGTAGGCGAGCCGCGGCGGAACCGGCACATCCTTCAGTTCGTGGTCGAAGACCACGCCGACTTCGCCGACCACCACGGCTCCATCCGACCCGGGGATGCGACGCACCCGATTGAGCGGGATGAAACTCAGCCGTTCGGTCAGGACGCGGGTGTCGCGGTCGCGATCGAAACCGATCACAGCTGCGGCTCCGGTCCAGTCGCGCAGCACGTGCTCTTCGGCCAAGCGCAACGGCTCGCCGCCGGGGGTGGGATCCTCACCGAGCAACACCACGCCGAGGTCTCGGCGGCGATGCACCGTGCGCATGGTCGGGGCGAACGGCGGTTCCGGCAGTTGCGTCGCCGTGGCTCGCTTCGACTCGACCGAGGGATGAGCGACCCAGCCGAGCACCGGCACGGTGCGGCGTGGCCCGGCGCGCGTCGGTTGCCGCGACGCTTCGATGGTCCTGGCGTCGCGCAGGCAGTGTCCGGCGGTCAGCACGTAGCGGCGATCGATCGCCGCCCCCCTGCAGATGCCGGAGACGCCGGAGGTCCGGGTGATCGCGCGCCGGACGAGGTGGCGCCGTACGGCGAGCCCCATCCGGTCGTAGACCCGATCGGCATCGATGCCGTCGAGCGAGGCGAGAAGAAGCCGGGCCGGCGGAACGTCCCGCGCCCCCTCGCCGCGGCGCGCGGTCGCCGGGGAGGCGACGGCGATGACCGCCACCGCCACCATCGCGATCGCTCTCCCCGCCCGCTTCGTCATCGCCCCCCTCCGGTGCATCCTTCCCGATCGATCCGCCACCGTCGGCCGCCTCTGCACCCGAGCGACGGTCGTGCGTCACCGTCGACGATCCACGTCTTCGCCCCGTCACGGGCGCCGGGGATTCTGCGGAGTGCGAAAATCGCGATCTTCTGTATATGATATCGTCGCGGCGGTGGTCGTCGCCATCCGGACGTCGCCGCATGCGCCTGACCAGTTACACCAATTATGCTCTTCGCACCCTGATGTACGCGACCCTCGCGCACCCGCGTCTGGTGCGGGTGCAGGATGTGGCCGACGCCTACGGCATCTCGCGGACCCATCTGGTCAAGTGCGTCCATCATCTCGGCATGTGGGGCTATCTGATCAATCAGCGTGGCCGCAACGGCGGGTTCCGCCTCGCGCGTGCGCCGGAGGCGATCAGCGTCGCGGAGATCGTTCGCCACACCGAGGAAGGTTTCGGTACGCCGGCCTGCGGCGAGGCCGACACCGTCGTGCTCCGCCTCGTCGAGGCGGTTCAGCAGGCCCAGGCGGCCTTCCTGTCGGTACTCGAGGGCTACACCATCGCCGACATCACCGCCAACGCCGCCGATCTGCGCTGCGTCCTCGGCCTCGATGTCGGTCGCGCCGCCTGATCATCCGGTCGCCACCCGTTCCCGAACGCGACCGCCGGCGTCGGGATCCGGTGCTCAGGCCCCGGCCAGACGACGGTCCGACGTGATCGATCCGTGAGCGAGGTCGCCGATGGTGGTGTCGCGCAGCACCGCCGAGAAGGCGTCGTGCGCCTGTTCGCAGGCCGATCGCAGACGGCAGATCGCCGCGATGCGGCAGTCGCCGTCGACCTTCAGCCGACAGGGGAAGAGATCGTCCTCGTCCTCGAACAACCGTACCACCTCGAGCAGACTGATGCCCTCGGCTCCGCGGCCGAGGAGGTAGCCGCCGCCGCGACCGCGCATCCCCTTGAGGTAGCCCGCCCGCATCAACCGATGGCAGGCCTTGACCACCAACGCCTCGGTCAAGCCGAGCGACTGGGCCATGCCGACCATGGTCACCGGATCGTTGCCGGCTTCGGCACAGGACAGGAGAATGCGCAGGGCACCATGCGTGCAGGCGTTGAGTTGCATCCGTTGCCTTCCCGACCCCGTCGTCTCCGCCGGTGGAGACACGGTCGACACCCTCGGAGCGACGTCGGTCCCGAGGTGATCGTTCCTTCTACCGCCGCCCGGCGGCGACCGACAAGGTGGTGAGGTTGCGCATCCCCGCGGCCCACCGCCTCACCGCGGCTTTCGCTCTTCCACGGTGGCGGTCTTCTGCAGGAAGCGCAGGAAGCGGGTCGCCTCCTGTGAGGCCGGACCGGCCGGCAGGACGCACACCGCCTGATAGGAGAGGGTGGGAACGAAGCGCCGCTGCACCAACCCCTCGCCCCACCGTCCGAAGAGGACGGGATAGGGATTGAGCAAGGTCACGCCCACCCCGGCACGCACCAGTTCCACCGCCGCCAACGCCGTCGTCACCTCCGCGATCACTTCGCGGTCGACCCCGGCGAGTGCCGCATCGACCCGCCGCCGCATCGAATGCTCGCGTGCCAGGGCGACGAAGGCCTGTCCGGAGAGATCGGCGGCGGCGATCTCGTCACGCTCCGCCAAGGGGTGACCGATCGGTGCGATCAACACCATTTCGGAACGGTGGAAAGGCTCGACCCGGGTCTCGGCTCCGAGCAGCACCGAGTCTGTCAGGCCGAGATCGGCGGCTCCCGTGGCGACCGCCGCCGCCACCGCCGCCGACCCGACCACGTCGAGTTCGAGCGTCACCCGCGGGTGACGGCGCCGGTAGGCGGCGAACAACACCGGCACCAGCGCCACGGCGAAGGTCGGCGGTGCGGAGATCACCAGGCGGCGTTCGTCGGTGGCCGCGCCCCGCCGCGCCAGGCGATCGAGGGTGGCGAAGACGGCGTCGAGGTCGCGATCGATCGCCACCGCGTCGGGGGTCGGGCGGATGCCGCGACCGGCCGTTTCGAACAGACGGCGACCGAATCGATCCTCGAGGCTCGCCAGGGCTCGACTGATCGCCGACTGCGAGCGCCCGAGCCGGCGCGCCGCCGCCGCCGTCGATCCTTCGGCGATGGTGGCCCGTAGCGCCTCGAGCTCGGACAAAGTCGGTCTTCGGTCCCGCATGGTGCGCGATGATGTACTCGATCGATCACCCGAGTCGATCGATTTCGCCGGTGACCATGGCCGCGATCCCCCGCAAGGTGGCGCCTCGTTTTCGGGGAGGATCACCATGAGACGTCTCGCCACCTGCGCCGCCGTAGTCTTCGCCGCCGCGACCCCCGTCGCCGCCCAGTCGATCAAGGGAACGGTGCTGGAGCCCAGTGCCGACAACCTGCGGGCCACTTGGGACAACGCCCTCGTCACCCTGCCGTCCGCGACTCCGGGCGGCGCTCCGACCCAGGTGAAGATGAAGGACCTGCCGCCGGTCGCCGGAAAGCCGCGGCCGCTGGTGGTGTTCATGCACGGCTCCAGCGGCATCGCCGGCTTCGTCAAGGAGTATCAGGCGTGGCTGGCGACGCGGCTCGGCCTCGCGTCGATCGCCCCCGACAGTCTGGCGATCGCCGACAGGCTCACCTACCAGTCGCCGATCGACAAACCGACCTACGAGCGCGTCCACAGCCTCCGCCTCGCCGAGCTGCGTCACGCCATCGACCATGCCGCCGCGCTGCCCTGGGTCGATCCCGCCCGCATCGTCGCCGTCGGCACCAGCGAGGGCGCCGTCCCGGTCGCCCGCCTCGACGATCCCCGTCCGGTGGCGCGGATCATCTACGCTTGGTCCTGCGAGAAGAACTACTTCGTCGAGGAGGATCGTACCGCCATCCCCAGGACCACGCCGGTTCTCGCGATCATCGCCGCCAAGGACCCCTATTTCGCGCCGTCGAACCCGTGGAACCAGGGTATGGCGGTGACCGGCACCTGCACCGCGGCGCTGCGGGAACACACCGCGACGATGGTGGTGACCCTGTCGACCGACAAACACACGGTGGTCAATTTCCCCGAGGCGCAGAGCCTCGCGGGAAGCTTCCTCGAACGGACCCTCGGTATCGACGGGCAGGCCCAGACCCGCCCGTGACGCCCGAGCACGGCCGGTCGGCGGGGCGCGAACGGGATCTCCCCCCGTTCGCGCCCCGCCTCAACGCTTCAACAGCACGTCCTGGTCGCAGGAGAAGTTGGCGATCATCGGCAACATCGCACCGCCGAGGGCGCGTGCGTCGGCGCCGATCGCTCCTGCTTCGATTTCGAACGGACTGAGACCGTCGAGATCGAGTTCCCCGACCCGCGCCCTTGTCTGCACGACGATGCGGTCGAGTACGTCGCGCGGCACCGCGCCGTCGATGCAGATGCGTTGGAAATCGATGATCGCCGTGCCGGCGACGATCGCCGTGGCGAGCGAGCGTGCCGTCCGGTCGATCCAGCGATCCAATACCGGACCGATCGCGGTCCAGTCCGCCTCCGGCGCCTGCAACACCGACACCGCCATCCCCTCCGCCCGCATCGCTTTCTCGAGCGTGATCAGCGAGGCGTGTCGGATCAGCTGCGACGGTGCGCCGTCGATGAACACCGGCATCGAGCCGACCGCGCCGGCATTGCGGGTGCGGCCCTGGCGCAGTGCTCCGTCGAGGACGACGCCACCGCCGATGAACGAGCCGATGAAGACGTAGAGCCAGTCGACGCCGACGCTACGCGGATTGCGCGCCAGTTCCGCCCCGCAGGCGGCGGTGGCGTCGTTGGCGAGATAGGTCGGCAGCCCGACCGCCCCGGCGATCTCCGCTGCGACGTCGAGATCCCGCCAGCCGTCGAGGAGGCCCGCCGGTGCGTCGACCTCCTCCGCCCATTTCCACAGTTCGAACGGCATGGCGATGCCGACTCCCGAGAAGCGCATCGTGGTGGGCAGTTCGGCCCGCATCCGGGCGATCTCGGTTTCGACCAGCGCCAGGGAGGCCTCGGGCACCGGATAGGCATGGGTGCGCTTCGTCCGCGCCCGGATCTCGCCGAGGAAGTCGCAGAGGACGATCTCGGTCGACCGTCGCCCGATCTTGACACCGAACGATGCCGCGCCGTCGCGGTTGAGTGCATAGGGGGTCGACGGCTGCCCGACCCGCCCGCGTTGCGGCGCCTGCGCCACCAGGAGCCCGTCGTCTTCGAGCCGCCGGACGATGTGCGACAGCGTCTGCGGCGTCAGCCCGGTCAGCCGCGCCAGTTCGGCGCGGGTCAACGGCCCGTTGAGACGGATCAGAGAGAGCGCCAGCCGCTCGTTGTAGGCCCGGCCGCCGGCCTGATTGGCGCCACCGCCGAGGCTGCTCAGGCCGCTCTCGCGCGTGTCGCGAACCCCCTGGTCGGTCGCGAGAGATGGGTCTCGATCCATGTTTTCTGTGCCCCTGCCACGGATGGCCGCCGAACCGGCGCCATGCGGAAGCTACGACAGAATGCGTCGCGGGGGGATGCTCGTCAATATTTAAATCCAATTGATTTATTAATTGACAGCGATATCGCCGCGTGCTCTTCTGGTGGCGGATCGGCGAGCCCATCGCGGAGGCCGACGCGAACCAAGACGAAGAGGCCGGCCGCGCCAAAGGCCCGGCAAGGGGAGAGAAGAATGACGAAGATCCGCACCCGCACCGCCCTCGCCACCGGCTTCGTGACCGTCGTGCTGGCGCTCTCGGCCGTACCGGTCTCGGCTCAGGACAAGGTGATCGTCGGTCTCATCACCAAGACCAACACCAATCCCTTCTTCGTGAAGATGCGCGAAGGCGCCGAAGCCAAGGCCAAGGAGATGGGGGTCGAGTTGCGTTCCTTCGCCGGCAAGGTCGACGGCGACAACCAGACCCAGGTCGAAGCGGTCGAGAGCCTGATCGCGGCCGGCGCCAAGGGCATCCTGATCACCCCGTCCGACAGCCGCGCCATCGTCCCGACCATCGAGAAGGCCCGCAAGGCCGGCCTCCTGGTCATCGCCCTCGACACGCCGCTGGAGCCGGCCACCGCCGCCGACGCCACCTTCGCCACCGACAACTTCAAGGCCGGCGAGCTGATCGGCCAGTGGGCCAAGGCGACCCTCGGCGACAAGGCGGCCGGCGCCAAGATCGCCCTTCTCGACCTCAACAAGAACCAGATCTCGGTCGACGTCGCCCGCGATCAGGGCTTCCTCAAGGGCTTCGGCATCGATCTCGCCGACCCGAAGAAGACCGGCGACGAGAAGGATGCGCGAATCGTCGGCAACGACGTCACCCAGGGCGCCGAGGAAGGTGGCCGCAAGGCGATGGAGACTCTGCTCCAGAAGGATCCGGGCGTGAACGTCGTCTACACCATCAACGAGCCGGCCGCGGCGGGTGCCTATCAGGCGCTCAAGGCGGTCGGCAAGGAGAAGGGCGTGCTGATCGTCTCGGTCGACGGCGGCTGTCCGGGTGTGAAGAACGTCAAGAGCGGCGTCATCGGCGCCACCTCGATGCAGTTCCCGCTGTTGATGGCCTCGAAGGGCGTCGAGGCGATCACCGAATACGCCAAGTCGGGCAAGAAGCCGGCCGCCACTCCCGGCCTCGACTTCTTCAACACCGGTGTCGAGCTGATCACCGACAAGCCGGCCGGCGGCCTGCCTTCGACCTCGTCCGACGAGGGTCTGAAGAAGTGCTGGGGCTGAGGCTCCGAGATCTCTCGCGGGGCGGCGTTGCCGCCCCGCTCTCCTTCCGGCTTGCCGCGGTACCGCGGTACGGCATGATGTGACCGTTCCGCCGTCGCGGAACGGCGGAGGTCGACATGTCCACCGATCAACCTTCTTCCGCGCCGCGCGGACCGCAGGCCTTCGAGAAGGTCCTGCCGGAGAACGAGGCGCCGGTGCGCTTCGAAGCCGAGCGCGAAAGCGGCATCAAGCGCTTCCAGAACCTGTTGCATTCGCACCCGACGGCGATCCCGGGCATCGTCCTGGTGGCGAGCCTGGTGTTCTTCTCGGTGATGGTCGGCGGCCGCTTCCTCCACCCCTTCAACTTCTCGCTGATCGTCCAACAGGTGATGATCATCGGCATCGTCGGCATCGCCCAGACCCTGGTGGTGCTGACCGCCGGCATCGATCTGTCGGTCGGTGCCATCATGGTGTTGTCGTCGATGGTGATGGGCCGCCTCGCCGTCGAGATGGGAGTGCCGACACCGCTCGCCATCGCCGCCGGCATCGGCATTGCCGCCCTCTGCGGCTTCGCCAACGGTGTCCTGGTGACGCGCTTCCGACTGCCGCCGTTCATCGTAACCCTCGGCACCTGGAACATCTTCTTCGCGCTCAATCTCTGGTACTCGGCCTCCGAGACCATCCGCGCCCAGGACATCGAGGCGTCGGCGCCGCTGCTGATCTTCTTCGGTCAGGCGGTGGAGCTCTTCGGGGCGCGGCTGACCTACGGCTCGATCGCCATGCTCGCCATGGTGGCGATCGCCTGGTACGTGCTCAATCGCACCGCCTGGGGCCGCCACGTCCACGCCGTCGGCGACGACATCGAATCCGCGCGCCTCGCCGGCATCCGCACCGACCGCGTCCTGCTCATGGTCTACGTCGTCGCCGGCGTGATCTGCGGCATCGCCGCCTGGGCGTTGATCGGCCGTATCGGCTCGGCCAGCCCGCAGGCCGGCCAGACCGCCAACCTCGACAGCATCACCGCGGTGGTGATCGGCGGTACCTCGCTCTTCGGCGGTCGCGGCTCGATCGTCGGCACGTTGCTCGGAGCCCTGATCGTCGGCGTCTTCCGCAACGGTCTCGCGCTCTCCGGCGTCAACGTGCTGTGGCAGGAATTCGCCGTCGGCGTGCTGATCATCGTCGCCGTCGCCATCGACCAGTGGCTGAGGAGGACTTCGAGATGACCACGTCGACCCCGCTCCAGCCGGTCGTACAGGCCCGCGGTCTGGTCAAGCGCTACGGCCGCGTCACCGCCCTCGACCATGCCGACTTCGATCTGATGCCGGGAGAGATCCTGGCGGTGATCGGCGACAACGGCGCCGGCAAGACCACCCTGATCAAGGCGCTGACCGGCGCCATCACACCCGACCAGGGCGAGATCCGTCTCGACGGAAAGCCGGTCCGCTTCACCTCGCCGATGCAGGCGCGTGAAGCCGGCATCGAGACCGTCTATCAGAACCTGGCATTGTCGCCGGCTCTGTCGATCGCCGACAACATGTTCCTCGGCCGAGAGATCGAGAAGACCGGGGTGCTCGGCTCGCTGTTCCGGATGCTCGATCGGGCGCAGATGCGGAAAGAGGCGCGCGCCGCCCTCACCCGCCTCGGCCTGATGACCATCCAGAACATCGACCAGCCGGTCGAGACCCTTTCGGGTGGTCAGCGCCAGGGTGTCGCCATCGCCCGCGCCGCCACCTTCGGCCGCCACGTGGTGATCATGGACGAACCGACCGCGGCGCTCGGCGTCAAGGAGTCGCGGCGCGTCCTCGATCTCATCCTCGACGTCAAGAAGAGTGGACTTCCGGTGGTGTTGATCAGCCACAACATGCCGCACGTCTTCGAGATCGCCGATCGCATCCACATCCACCGGCTGGGACGTCGTCATGCCGTGGTCCGACCCTCCGACGTCACCATGTCGGATGCGGTGGCGATCATGACCGGGGCGATGGAACCGCCCGCCCAGGCGGCCTGACATGATCCTGGTCTGCGGCGAAGCCCTCTACGACGTCTTCATGGGATCGCCGACCGCGAGCGGCGCCCTCGGTTTCGAGGCCCATGTCGGCGGGTCGCCGTTCAACGTCGCCGTCGGTCTGGCGCGGTTGGGGACGCCCGTGGCGCTCTTCACCGGCCTGTCGCGCGACCCGCTGGGCGCCCACCTCCGGGACCGCCTCGAGGCGGAGAGCGTCGAGACGCGCCATCTGGTACGCTCCGACCGGCCGACCACCCTCAGCCTCGTCGGCGTCGACGCCGACGGGGTGCCCGCCTATACGTTCTACGGATCCGGTGCCGCTGACGTCAGCCTGACCGAGGCGGACCTGCCACACCTCGGCCCCGAGGTCGCCGCCGTGCATTTCGGCTCCTATTCGATCGTCGTGCCGCCGACCGCGGACGCGCTCGCCGCCCTCGCCGAACGTGAGAAGGGGCGCTTCGTCAGTCTCGACCCCAACATCCGCCCGACGGTGGAACCGTCGATGGAGCGTTGGCGAACCCGCATCGACCGCCTGCTGGCGGTGGCGAGTCTGGTCAAGGTCAGCGACGAGGATCTGGCCCTGCTCGAGCCGGGAGTTGATCCCGCGGTGGTCGCGGCGGACTGGCAGGCGAAAGGACCGGAGTTGGTGGTGGTGACCCGCGGCGACGCCGGTGTCCTCGCCTTCGGTCGTTTCGGTCGTCTGGACCTGCCGGCCCGGCGGGTCGACGTGGTCGACACGGTCGGCGCCGGCGACACGTTCCAGGCGGCGCTGCTCGACGGCCTGTCGCGGGCGGGAGCGTTGTCGCGCGCTGCCCTCGCCGCGCTCGACGCATCGGCGATCGCCTCGCTTCTGTCGCGTGCCGCGATCGCCGCCGGCCTCACCTGTTCGCGACGCGGCGCCGACCTGCCGACCGCCCGGGACCTCGCCGCCGCCCTGTGACGGCTCGCCCGGCATCAGGCGCGCGTCGACCGAGCATCACCTCGGCCATGAGCCACACACCGCCCAGACAGGAACGGAGACGTCTTGCGCCGAGGACGACTTGGAGCAATGACGTGACGTCCGGATCGTTTCATGATGCCGGCACGAAGAGAGACGGGAGGCCGTGTCTCGCCGGCGAGGAGACGTGGCGATGAGCGTGTCGCAGGCGTCAGCAGTCATCGATTTCAAAGCCGTGGCCGATCGGTTGCTGCCGGCCGGATCGAGTTATGATTCGTGCCTCGCCTGCGGATTGTGCTCGTCGGGCTGTCCCGCCTCCGGCCTCGAGGGGCTGGACCCGCGGCGGTTCATCCGCATGGCGATCCTCGGCCTCGACGCGGAACTGACCTCGACGCCGTGGATCTGGACCTGCACCCAGTGCAAGCGCTGCGCCCAGGTCTGTCCGATGAACATCGACGTCTCGGTGCTGGTCGGCCATGCCCGCTCGATGTGGCCGGAGGAGAAGAAGCCCGCCGGTATCGTCCGTTCCTGCAAGGCGCAGATGCTGTCCGATTCGACCAGCGCCATGGGGGTGAGCCCGGAGGACTTCGTCGACATCGTCGCGGAGACCGCCGAAGAGCTGCGCCACGACGACGAACGCTTCGCGAAGATCGAAGTGCCGATCGACAAGCAGGGCGCCTTCTTCTTCGTCAACCAGAACTCTCGTGAACCCGCCGCCGAGCCGGAGGAGATGCGCCCCCTGTGGAAGCTGCTCGACTACGTCGGGGCCGACTGGACCTACGGGTCGAGCGGCTGGGCGGCCGAGAACTTCTGCATGTTCTCCGGCGACGACGCGGCGTGGAAGGCGATGGTCGAGAAGCGTGTCGACGCGGTCAACGCCCTCGGCTGCAAGGTGTGGATCAACACCGAATGCGGTCATTCCTTCTACACGCTGTGGAAGGGGGTCGAGCGCTTCGGCCTGAAGCCGAATTTCGACTACGCCAGCCTGGTCACCTACTACGCGCAGTGGATCCGCGAGGGGAAGCTGCCGGTGAATGCCGACTGGAACACGAAAGGCATCAAGTTCACCCTGCAGGACCCCTGCCAGCTGGTCCGCAAGTCGATCGGCGACGCGGCGGCCGACGACCTGCGTTTCGTCGCGAAGACGCTCGTCGGCGAAGAGAACTTCGTCGACATGCAGCCCTGTCGCAGCGCCAACTACTGTTGCGGCGGTGGCGGCGGCTTCCTCCAGGCCGGGATGAAGGAGCTGCGCCACGCCTACGGCAAGCGCAAGTTCGACCAGATCGAGGCGACCGAGGCGACCTACGTCCTCACCCCCTGCCACAACTGCCATTCGCAGATGGAGGATCTCGCCCACCATTACGGTGGTGATTACCGGGTGGTGCACTTCTGGACGCTGATCTGTCTGGCGCTCGGCATCCTCGGTGCGGACGAACGCAAGTATCTCGGACCGGATCTCCAGGACGTGGGGCTGCCGCAATGAACTTCGACGCGGACGTACTCGTCATCGGCGGCGGCGTCACCGGCTGCGGCATCCTGCGCGATCTGGCGCTGCGCGGCATCCGCGGCATCCTGATCGATCGCGGCGATCTCAACTCCGGTGCCTCGGGGGGCAACCACGGCCTCCTCCACAGCGGTGGCCGTTACGCCTCGAGCGATACCGAAACCGCTGCCGAATGTCGCATCGAGGGCGAGATCCTGAAACGTACGGCACCCCAGGCGATCGATGCCTGCGGCGGCCTCTTCGTCGCGGTCGAGGGCGACGACGAAGGGTTCATCGCGCGCTTCGCCGCACGGTGCGCCGCCGCCGGCATCGACTGTGCGCCGCTCGCCGTCGACGAGGTGCGGCGGTCGGAGCCGGCGATCTCGGAGCGCGCCATCGCCGCCTATGCCGTGCCGGATGCCACCGTCGATCCGTTCCGCCTCACCATCGAGCAGGTCGCCGATGCCCGCCGCCTCGCCGACAGCCTCTTCCTGCCGCACACCGAGGTCACCGGCTTCGACATCGACGGCGGCCGGATCCGCGCCGCTCGCTGCCGCGACACCCGGAGCGGCGAGGCGCGGATCATCCGCGCCCGGCAGTACGTCAACGCCGCCGGGGCGTGGTCGATGGCGGTGGCGCGGCTCGCCGGCTGCGACGACGTCCGCGTCCTCTGGTCCAAGGGCACGCTGGTCATCGCCAACACTCGGCTGACCCGGCGGGTCGTCAATCGCCTGCGCACCCCCGGCGACGGCGACATCCTGGTCCCCGGCGGCACCGTCTCGCTACTCGGCACGACGTCGGACACGGTCGCCGACCTCGACGTCATCAGGCCGACGCCGGAGGAGGTCGACCGCAACATCGAAGAGGGTTCGGTGCTGATCCCGGCGCTCGCCCACACCCGCTTCATCCGCGCCTTCGCCGGCGTCCGGCCGCTGCTGCTCCCCACCGGCGGCGACGGCGATGGCCGCAAGGCGAGCCGCGGCTTCACCTTGTTCGATCATGTCGCGCAGGGGCTCGGCAACTTCGCCACCATCGCCGGCGGCAAGCTCACCACCTTCCGCCTGATGGCCGAGCGCACCGGCGATCTCGTCGCCGCGCGCCTCGGCAATCGCGAGCCCTGCCGCACCGCCACCGAACCGCTGCCGGCGCTCGAGCGGTCGAGCTGGACCGAGCCCGGTCATTCGGCCAGGACGTGGTTCGCCGCGAAAAATCCGGCGGACAGCATTCTCTGCGAATGCGAAATGGTGCCGAAATCGACGGTCGACGCGGTGCTGGAGATGGCGCCGGGCGCGGAACCGCAGATGCCGCTGCGCGCCATCGGGGTGCGCAGCCGCATCGGCAAGGGCACCTGTCAGGGCTCGTTCTGCGCCATCCGCGTCACCTCGCATCTCTACGATCGCGGCACCTACGGCGGGCGCGAGGGGCTGGGGCTGATGCGCGACTTCCTCGCCGAGCGCTACAAGGGCACCCGGCCGGTGCTGTGGGGGCCGCAGATGCCACAGGCCGAACTCGCCGAGACGCTGCACTGCGGATTGCTGGGCCTCGATCTGATCGACGCCCGAGGACAGGACGGCGAACCGCGATGAACCCGGAGCCACGCCGCATCACCACCGATGTCGCCATCGTCGGTACCGGCCTCGCCGGTTTCGCCGCCGCCGTCTTCTGTCTCGATCGCGGCATCGCCGCGGTGCAGCTCGGTCATGCCGGTGCGCTCACCTACACCACCGGTTACTTCGATCTTCTCGGCTACGATCGCGGCCGCTCGATCGACGATCCCTGGAGGGCACTCGCCGACCTCGGCGCGACCTGGCCGGGTCATCCTCTCGCACGTCTGCCGCGTTCCACCATCGAGCAGGCTTTCCGCCGCTTCGCCGAGGCGATCGGCGACCTCGGCATCGCCTATGTTCCGCCCGGCGCCACCAATGTCAGGGCGCTCCTGCCCACCGGCCTCGCCAAGACCACGAGCAGCATCCCCAGGACCATGGCCGCGGGTGCGGCGGCGTTGGCGGAGAAGAAGCGGACGGTGATCGTCGATTTCATCGGACTGGTCGGTTTCAGCGCGAAGGAATTCGTGACGAACTTCGCCGCCGACTGGCCGGGACTGTCCTCGGCCCACATCGGCTTTCCGGACCTGGACGGTGGTGCGGAGGCCTATCCGGAGGTGATGGCGCGCGCCCTCGAGGTCCGCGCCACCCGAGAGCGTCTGGCCGCGCGGATCCGGGCGGTGGTCGGCGATGCCGACTGCGTCGGACTGCCGGCGGTCCTCGGCGTCCACGCCCCCGACCGGGTCCATGCCGCGATGGAGGAGCTCGTCGGTGTTCCCATCTTCGAGATCCCGACGATGCCGCCCGCCGTTCCGGGTCTGCGCCTGCGCGAACTGCTCGAACAGGCGATGCCGGCACGTGGTCTGAGGCTCGTCTCCCAGCACAAGGCGACCCGAGTCGACCTGCGGCCGGACCGCATCGACTTCGGCTATCGCGACAACTTCGGCGAGGTGGTGATCGAGGCGAGGACGGCGATCCTGGCGACCGGCCGCTTCCTCTCGGGTGGGCTCGTGGCGGAGCGCAGCGGCTTGCGCGAAACCCTGATCGGCCTTCCGGTCGAGCAACCGGCGGGGCGAGGCGACTGGCACCGCGACGACTGTTTCGACGTCCGCGGGCATCCGATCAATCGCTCCGGTGTCGTCGTCGACGACGACTTCCGGCCCCTCGATCACGATGGGGTGCCGGTTCACCCCGGCCTCTTCGCCGCGGGGGCGATTCTCGCGGGGCAGGACTGGGTTCGCCAGCGCTGTGGCGCCGGCCTGGCGATCGCCACCGCCTGGCGCGCCGTCGACGGCGTGGCACGGATGTCGGGGCGATGATCGCTCTTCGACGGCCGGATCCCTCCGCGCTCGGGCAGATGCCCATGGCGGGGCCGTCGCCACGGGAACCCGCTCGTGGTGACGCCTTCACGACCGGAACGGAAGATGCGGCGCCGTGCCGAAGAACCGGCGGCGCCCACCCCCGCCCTCCCCACCCCCGCCCTCACCGCGGCCGGTGACGGCGCCTTTCGGCTTCGCCCTCGTCGCGACCGCCCGCCCCGACGGGTGCGAGAGGGGATCGTCCGGTCTTGGCGTCGTTGCCACTCACCCGGGCGCCCAGGTTCCGGCGAGGGCGAAACGCCGATCGCCGGCGATCGCCAGGCCGAAGTCGGTGGCATCGTCCCGCCGCACCGCGCTCAACACCACGTCCGTCCGATAGAAGATCGGCCCCTTGATCCACAGGTCGAGCCGCTGTGCGGCGCTCCGCGGTGCCGTCAGGCGGGCGAGGCAGCGACCGGCGGCGCTCTGGGGATGCAGGAAGGCGTCGGCGAAGCCGAACCGCCGCGCATAGCCACGCCACAGATGGACGCCGTTGTAGTCGCCGGTCAGACCGCCGAAGGACCAGCCGCCGCCGCCGGGTGTCCGGAACGCGGCGACTTCGGTCGCCGCGTCGAGATCCGGAGAGGGCGGCGCCTGGGTCGTCGGTCCGGCGAAGCGGCCTCGGTAGTAGATGGAGACGACGCTCTCCCAATCGAGATCGTCGCCCCGGCGAGCGGTCGTCGCCAGATCCACCTCGACCCCCTTCTCGAGCGTTCGGCCACCGACGACGCGTGTCTCGAAATCGTAGGCGCCGTCGAGATCGAGGGGGCGATGGGCGACGAGCCGATTGCGCACCTGGAGGGCGTTCCAGATCGGCAGCGGGAAGGCGCGATGGGTGAGCGTCGCCATGACCATCCGGAATCCGAAGGCATGGGGGAAGAGGATGGACGACGCCTCGAGCCCTGTCGCGGCGCGGAAGCGCCGGATCTGCCGATCGGTGAAGCGGGCGCCGCTCCAGGTCGTGACGACGGAAGGGAAGGTGGCCCCGGGGCCGAGCCCCGCATAGGGTCTGACCATCCGCGGCATGAAGACGAACGGCGACGGTGCCCGCCGATACCGCGCCACGAATTCCGGATGCATGGTTCGCTCTCCCGTCGGTTCTCGCGAGGCCCGTCTCGCCGCCGTGATCCGGATCATCGACCCAGAGCGTGGAACTCCGGATTGGGGCGCAGATCCGAGACGGTGGCCATGCGGTTCGACAGGCCGAAGAAACCGGCGATGGCGGTGATGTCCCAGATGTCGTCCTCGGAGAAGCCGAAGGCGGCGAGGCGGTCACGGTCGTCGTCGCCGATCTCGTGGGCGCGGGTCGTCACCTTCACGGCGAAGTCGAGCATCGCCTTCTGACGATCGGTGATGTCGGCGCGGCGATGGTCGATCGCGACCTGGTCGGCGACCAGCGGGTTCTTGGCGCGGACGCGCAGAATGCCGCCGTGGGCGACGACGCAGTACTGGCACCGGTTGGCGCTCGAGGTCGCCACCACGATCATCTCGCGTTCGGCCTTGGTCAGGCCGCCGGGCTTCTCCATCAGGGCGTCGTGATAGGCGAAGAAGGCGCGGAACTCGTCCGGGCGGCGGGCGAGGAGCAGGAAAACGTTGGGAACGAAGCCCGATTTCTCCTGGACGGCGAGGATCCGCTCGCGGATGTCGTCCGGCAGCGTCGCGAGATCGGGGGTGGGATGGCGGGAGATCCGGCTTTCGTCCGGTCGGGTCACATCGGCCTCCTGGTGTCGCTTCTCGGGCGCGCCGGGTACCGCGCGGGTCGCGGCCCCTCCCGGTCGCTCTCGGCGCCACGCTACGCCGATTCGGAACGCCCGTGCGGGAATGTTCGGGCCTTCCCCGCGGTGCGCTCGCCTTCGGTGGGTCGGCCGACGGCGGAGGAGACGCGACGGGAGTGATGCCCCATCGGCGCGGGGTGAGGGAAACTCCCGCTGTCGGTGTCGCCGATCCTGGTCTATTCGGATCTCGTGACGTCGTGCCGGGGATGCCGCCGGGCGGTGCCACGGGTCGGAGGACGGACATGACGATTTCCAAGCTCGAACGATTGCGGGCGATGACGGTGGTCGTCGCCGACACCGGCGACTTCGAAGCGGTGCGGCGCGCAAAACCGGTCGACTGCACCACCAATCCGACCCTGGTGCTGAAGGCGATCGGCCTGCCCCATTTCGCCGATCCGCTCGAGGCGGCGCTGACCTGGGGGCGGGGGCTCTCGGGCGAGCGGGGGAGGGTGGTCGAAGCGGTCGCCGATCGGCTGGCGATCGAGGTCGGGGCGCGGCTCGCCGATCTGGTGCCGGGCCGCGTGTCGACCGAGGTCGATGCCGATCTCTCCTTCGACACCGCCGCGACGGTGGCCAAGGCGCGGGCGATCATCGCCGCCTACGCGGCGCGCGGCATCGGGCGCGAGCGCATCCTGATCAAGATCGCCGCGACCTGGGAGGGGATCCGCGCCGCCGAGATCCTGCAGCGTGAGGGCATCGACTGCAATCTGACGCTGATCTTCTCGCTCGCCCAGGCGACGGCCTGCGGCGACGCCGGCGTGTTCCTGATCTCGCCCTTCGTCGGCCGCATCCTCGACTGGTGGGTGAAGGCGACGGGGACGAGCTACACCCCGGCCGAGGACCCCGGCGTCCGGTCGGTGGCGGCGATCTGGCGGCATTTCAAGGCGCACGGCATCGCCACGGTGGTGATGGGGGCATCGTTCCGCAACACCGGCGAAATCGAAGAACTGGCGGGATGCGACCGGTTGACGATCGCGCCGGCGCTGCTCGACCAGCTCGCCGCCGACGCCGGCCCGCTCGAACGGCGCCTGGTGGCCGGCGTCGGCGAGGTCGGACCGCATCGGGTGCTCGACGAACGGGGTTTCCGCTGGGCGATGAACGAGGACGCGATGGCGACGGAGAAGCTCGCCGAAGGGATCCGCCTGTTCGCCGCGGACCTCGCCGCGCTCGAGCGGTTGATCGACACGCGGCTGTGAGGTGACGGCTCTCGCCGCACCGGTGCCGGCTTGACCGATGATCAGGCGGCCGGCGAGCATTCGTCGTGGCATGGCCGTCGCCCAGCCCGCAGCCGGAGACGCCCGTTGTCGACCCTGATCATTCCCCTCGGTCTCGCCTTCCTGATGGTGTGCGTCGGTCTCGAGACGCGGGTGGCCGACTTTCGGGCGCTGGCACAGGGGCCTCGCGGAGTGGCGGCGGGTGTCGTCTTCCAGATCGCCGGTCTGCCTCTCCTCGCCGCCGGCATCGCCCATCTCGCCGGTCTGCCGGTGGAACACGCGATCGGCCTGATACTGGTCGCTGCGGCGCCGGGCGGGGTGACGGCCAACTTCGTCACGCTGATGGCGGCCGGCGACGTGGCGTTGTGCGTCACCGTCACGGTGCTCGGCAGTCTCGCCGCACCGTTCACGGTGCCGGTCGTCGTCGGTCTGGCCTTCGATCGCTTCGCCGGCGGTGCGGTCGACCTCACGCTGCCCGTCGGTCCGACGATCGGCGCCGTCTTCGTCACCACGGTGGTGCCGCTGGTGATCGGGATCGGCCTCGCCGAGCGCCGACCCGACACGGTGGCGCGACTGCGGCGGCATCTGCGGCGCGCCTCCTTCGCCGTCTTCCTGGTGATCGTCGTCACCGCCATCGCCTCGCAATGGTCGGCGCTCCTCACCTCCTGGCGAGTGGTCGGGGCCGCCGATGCGATGTTCAACCTCGCAGCGATGGCGATCGCCGCGGCGTTCGGTGCTGTCGCCGGGGTCGGCGCGCCGGGGCTCGTCGCGCTGTCGATCTCGGGGGGGCTGCGCAACATCGCCCTCGCCCTGACGGTGGCCGTCGCCCTGCTCGGTCGCCCCGACATCGCGGTGGCGGCGACCGTCCATGTCTTCATCATGAACGCGTCGGCCCTGGCGCTGGTGGCGCTGAGGCGGCGGTTCGCGCTTGCCCGAGATCAAGGAACCGCGGGTTGAGCCGTGCTGAGGTGGTGCCCTGCCGACGTCCGTTTGAAGCGGACGGCCACGAGGTACGATCTTGACGCAGCGCCGTTCACGACTGGGGTGGCTCGCCTCGATGCGCCGGTTCTCCGGCCTCGGCGCCGTCGTCTTCGCCGTCGTGTTCCTGGTCGGCGTCGCCCGTGCCCATGCGCTCGCCCTGGTCGCCGGTGACGACGAGCTCTGCTTCGCCATGGGCTTCGCCGGGAGGACGGCCGCCCCTGCGACCGATCCGGCCGATCTCGCCGCTGGTCACCACGCCTGTTGCGATCTGGCTCTGTGTCTCGACGCTTCGGCTCTGCCGCCGGGCGAACCGCCGGTGACGGTGGCCCCGCGGATGGTTCGCCGGAGCGATCGGCCGCGGCCTCGTGTCGTCGCGGCGCGCCGCCGCCGAGGCGAGGGTCACCGGCCGCGGGCGCCACCGGCGACCTGACCACTCCGCGCGTGTCCCGTCGTGGAGCGACGGTGGCGCCGGCGAGTGGGTGACGCGCAGGCACGACGGCCGGTTCCCGTCGTCACTGCCTCATCGCTCGGTTCGCCCGGCACCGCGCCACCTCGGACCGGTCGAAGCGCGGCCCCTCGTCCGGAACTCCTGCCCCGGATCGAAACCGCCGCCCGACGTTCGAAATCCGCCATCCGGTCGGATCGCACGCGCCATCCCCGCGCATCCAAACGTCGCGCGCCCGCCTCGGCTTGACGCTGATCAAGGAGGTCGGGTGGCATTGTGTCAGTGTCCGGCGCGGAAAGGGACGTGACTCGACCGCGGTCGAGCCGGGAGGTCGGACGGACCTCCTCTCCCGAGCCCGGCAGCCCCGCGAGGGACGAACCGGGAGCGGCCGGCGGACCCGACCGGACAACAAGAAGGATTTCGCGATCGAAACGCCGCGTTTCGTCGGTCGGCAGGTGCCGGCCGCGAGGGGGTGATCTTTGCCGTCGTACCGGGACGGCAGGATCCGTGGTCGGAAACGACGACGTACGACGACGGCGCGACGGGGCGGATCGACCAGAGCAGGAGTGCGATCATGAGATCGTTTCTGAAGATGTCCGTGGCGTTCGGCGTACTCGCGGGGCTGGGCAGCGCGGCCTGGGCCGAGAGCCTGGACGAGGTGATGAAACGCCGTGGCCTCAGCCAGAAGGATCTTCTGGCCGCCGCAAAGACCTATACGCCGACCGGCAAGCGCGACGAGTTCATCGTCTTCTCGTCCGGCGGCCAGTCCGGCCAGATCATCGTCTATGCCGTCCCGTCGATGCGCATCCTGAAGTACGTTGCCGTGTTCACCCCCGAGCCCTGGCAGGGCTACGGCTACGACGACGAGTCGAAGAAGGTGCTCGACGGCGGCAAGATCGACGGCCGCACCCTCAACTGGGGCGACACCCACCATCCGGCGATCTCCGAGACCGACGGCAAGCCGGACGGCGAATATCTCTTCATCAACGACAAGGCCAATCCGCGCGTCGCGGTGATCTCGCTGCACGACTTCGAGACCCAGCAGATCGTCGTCAACCCGATCCTGCAGTCCGAGCACGGCGGCACCTTCGTCACCCCGAACTCCGAATACGTGCTCGAAGCGGCGCAGTATCCGGGCGTGCTCGGCCGCGGCTATGCGCCGCTCTCCGAGTTCAACGAGAAGTTCCGCGGTGCGATGACCTATTGGAAGTTCGATCGGTCGAAGGGCCGGATCGACGAATCCAAGTCGTTCTCGATCGAGCTACCGCCCTACACCCAGGACCTGTCGGACGCCGGCAAGGGTCCGTCGGACGGCTGGTCGTTCACCAACTCCTTCTGTGCCGAACGTTACGTCGGCGGCATCGAGCTCGGCAAACCGCCGTTCGAGGCGGGCTGCTCGGCCAACGACGCGGACTATCTCCACGTCATCAACTGGAAGAAGGCGGCCGAACTGGTCGCGGCCGGCAAGGCCACCAAGATCAACGGCCACGACGTGCTGCCGATGAAGACCGCGATCGACGAGGGGATCCTCTTCCTGATCGCCGAACCGAAGTCGCCGCACGGCGCCGACGTCACCCCCGACGGCAAGTACATCATCGTCGGTGGCAAGCTCGACACCAACGTCACCGTCTATTCGTGGGAGAAGATCAAGGCGACCATCGATGCGAAGCAGTTCGCCTCGAAGGATCCGTACGGGATCCCGATCCTCGACATGAAGCAGGTGATCCACAAGCAGATCCAGCTCGGCCTCGGCCCGCTGCACACGCAGTTCGATTCGAAGCCCTGCCTCGCCTACACCTCGCTCTACGTCGACAGCCAAGTGGCCAAGTACGACTATTGCGAAGGCAAGGTGCTCGACAAGAT
>CALMFH010000260.1 GCA_937864925.1 uncultured Alphaproteobacteria bacterium
CGCGCCGCCTCGATGGTGGCGTTGAGGGCGAGCAGGTTGGTCTGCGAGGCGATGTCCTGGATCAGGCCGACGACGTGGCCGATCCGTTCCGACGCTTCGGTCAGCCGCTGAACCTTGTCGCGGGCGTCGCCGGCATGGACGACGCCACCGCGGGCGACATCGGCGGAGATCGAGGCCTGGCGTGAGATCTCGGCGATCGAGGCGTCGAGTTCGTGGACGGCGGCGGCGACACTCTCGACATCGTTGGTAGCGGTCTCGGCGGCGTTCGCCGAGGTGCTCGCCTGCGCGACGGTCTCCCCGGCGATGCGCGACATGCTGGCGGCGTGCCCTTGAAGCGAGCCGACTGCGTCGGAGACGGTGGAGATGGCACCCTTGACCCGGGTCTCGAAGGTTTCGACGGCGTCGGCGAGGCCGGTGACCACCGCCCAGGTGACCATGGCGCCGAGATAGGCCCCCCCGGCGCCGCGGATGGCGGAGGCGCGCAGGTCGAGGGTCTCCTTGCCGAGCTCGATGCGCGCGCGCCACGGCAGGTTCTTCGGATCGGCGACGATGCGGCGCTGATGCGAAGGGTTCCTGTGGAAGATGTCCATCGAACGGCCGGTGAGCTTCTCCGGATCGACGCCGGCGGGCAGCTCGTGGCGGATGGTCTTCAACGTCTCGACGCTGGTGCGGTTGACGAAGACGATGTCGCCGGTCGTCGGATCGGCGAGCAGAACGTTGACCGGCATCTGATCGAGCATGGCGCGCAACGTCGCGGCGCCGAGCGGATCGGTGGCCTCGCCGGGGGATTCCTTGGTCGTGTCGCGCTTGGCGAACAGGCCGAACATCTTCCTCTTCCTTTCTTCATCCGGGACCTTCTCGGATGGGCCCGGCCAGGGGAACCAATGTCTGGAATATGTGTTCCACGATGGCGGTGCGCAGTTACCGTGCCGTAAAGAAAGTCGAGGGCATTCGACCAATGGACCGTATTTTCCCGTAGAAACCACCGAAACCGCTCCCGGCTGGATTTCCGGGGCGGAGGCGCCTATAAGCACTGCCGATTTCCGACTTCGCGACAGGCCCCGCCGGAGCGATCCGCGTCGTCGTCGCCGTGTCCGGCGGACCCTGGGTCCGTTCGGGGCGAACGAGACGTGAGACGAGATCCGGGCGCAGGGCGCAGGACCGACCGAGAGACGAGACCATGGCCGGACATTCACAATTCAAGAACATCATGCATCGGAAGGGCAAGCAGGACAAAGTCCGCTCCAAGCTCTTCTCCAAGCTCGCCCGCGAGATCACGGTGGCCGCCAAGGACGGCGGCGGCGATCCGGCGATGAACGCCAAGCTGCGTCTCGCCATCCTCAACGCCCGCGCCGAGAACATGCCGAAGGACAACATCGAGCGCGCGATCAAGAAGGCCTCCGGTTCCGACGCCGAGACCTACGAGATGGTGCGCTACGAGGGCTACGGCCCGGGCGGCACGGCGGTCATCGTCGAGACGCTGACCGACAACCGCAACCGCACCGGCGGGGCGGTGCGCGCCGCCTTCACCAAGTTCGGCGGGGCGCTGGGCGAGACCGGGTCGGTCTCCTTCTCCTTCGACCGGGTCGGTGAGATCGTCTATCCGGCCGCCGCCGGTTCGACCGACGCGGTACTGGAGGCTGCGATCGAGGCGGGCGCCGACGACGTCATCTCCGACGAGGAGACCCACACGATCCTGACGACCTTCGAGGGGATGTCGGAAGTGTCGAAGGCGCTCGAGGCGTCGCTCGGTCCGGCGGAATCGATCAAGCCGAACTGGCGGCCGCAGAACACGGTTCCGGTCGACGAGGAGAAGGCGACGACGCTGATGAAGCTCATCGGTATGCTCGAAGACGACGACGATGTGCAGAACGTCTTCACCAACTTCGACATCTCCGACGAGGTGATGGCAAAGCTCGCCGCGATGTGAGCGGGTGGGACGTCGTCGTGCGGATTTCGACGGGCGTCGGAGAGAGGTCTCCGGCGCCCGTCGGCGTTTTCACCCCTTCCGAAACGAACCGAGAACATGTAGCGTCGCGGCATGTCCTCGGTCGTTCGAATCATCGGTATCGATCCCGGCCTCCAGCGCACCGGCTGGGGGGTGATCGAGGTCGTCGCCAATCGGTTGTCGTTCATCGCCTGCGGCACCATCACCTCGACCGCCAAGGACGATCTCGCCGAGCGGCTGGTCGAGCTGCACGATGGGCTCGCCGCGGTGATCGCGGACCATGCGCCGGACGAGGCGGCGGTCGAACACACCTTCGTCAACACCAATCCGACGTCGACGCTGAAGCTCGGTCAGGCGCGCGGCGTGGCGCTGCTGGTGCCGGCGAAGGCCGGGCTCACGGTCGCCGAATACGCGCCGAACGCGGTGAAGAAGGCGGTGGTCGGCGCCGGCCACGCCGAAAAGGAGCAGATCCAGCACATGGTCGGACTGCTGCTGCCGCGCGCCGTCTGGAAAGGAGCCGATGCGGCCGACGCGCTCGCCGTCGCCATCTGCCACGCGCACCATCGCCAGACGCTCGCCCGGGCGCTGCGGATCGCCGGAGGGTGAGGGATGATCGGTAAGCTCAAGGGCATCGTCGACGAATACGGCGACGACCACGTCATCCTCGACGTGCACGGGGTCGGCTACGTCTGTTTCTGTTCGTCGCGCACCCTGCAGAATCTGCCTTCGCCGGGCGAGGCGGCGGTGCTGGCCATCGAGACGATCGTGCGCGAGGACATGATCCGGCTCTACGGTTTCGCCGACGCCGACGAGCGCGAGTGGTTCCGCCTGCTGACCACGGTGCAGGGGGTCGGCACCAAGGTGGCGCTCGCCCTCCTCGCGGCGCTGCGCCCCTCCGAACTCGCCTCGGCGATCGCCCTCAAGGACGTCACCGCGCTGTGCCGGGCGACCGGGGTCGGCAAGAAGCTCGCGGAGCGCATCGCCCAGGAGCTCAAGGACAAGGCACCGAGCTTCGCCTCGGTCGATCCGGCGCTGGTCCGTCTCTCCGGCGGGCTCGCCGAGAAGACGGCACCGAAGCCGCTGGCCGATGCGGTGTCGGCGCTGGTCAATCTCGGCTATCCGCAGCTCCAGGCGAGCGCCGCGGTCGCCGCCGCGGCGAAGACGGCGGGTGAGGATGCCACCACCGAGAAGCTCATCCGCCTCGGTCTGAAGGAGCTGGCACTCGGTTGAGGTCATCGGTCCGGCGCCCGGGGGGCGACGGCGGCTGCCGTCCATCGGAGTTCCGCCGGCCGAGCCCTGACCCGCCGGGGTCAGCGTGCCTCGCCGCCGACGGCGAAGAAGCGGCCCTTCACCTCGGGCGAGTGGGAGCAGATCCAGTATTCGCGATCGTCGCCGGTCCTGGTTTCGTCGGTCGTCTCCAGGGCGTCGAGGAACGGGCCGGAACGCGTGACCACGAGCCGGCCACGCTGCAGAGCGTCGGGACCGGTCTCGGGGTCGAATTCGACGATCAGCCGATCGCCGTCGACCCGGCCGGTGCCGTCGAAGTAGCACTCGTACTTGGGCCAGCCGTAGGACGGCTCGGCATAGTGGACGACATGGGCGCCGTTGCGGCGCGGCTCGACCACCAGGGTAGCGCGAGCGGTCTTCCAGCGCCCGACGAAACCGGCCACGTCGGTGCGCAACGCGCGCAGCATGGCGGTACGGTCGTCGATCACCGTCCTCAGGCCGTCGATGGTCTCGCGATCCTCGGCGAGCACCCGGCGCAGGTCCGCTTCCACCTTGGCGCGGCTCTCGGGCACGCTGCCTTTGAACCAGATCTGCGCGTCGAAGCCGCCGTCGAGCATGACGAGATAGTCCGCCTGATCCTTGCGCAGCACCTCGGCGGTGTCGCGTGGCAGGAAGCGGCGGGCATCGCCGTAGGCCGCGGCCATCGCCCGGTCGGACGCGGCGAGGCGGGGATCGCGACAGACGATCTTCTCGCGGGCGTTCTTCGCCGTGGCGCAGTCGAAAGAGGGTTTTTCGGCGGCGCCGGCCGGCCCGCAGGCGATGGCGAAGGCCGTGGCGGTGAGGAGGAGGGCGAGGCGGAGCGACACGGGGGACCTCCCGGACGTCGATCGGAACGTCGCCGATCCTAGCGCATGTTCCGGGCGGGCGGGAGCCGTCGGAACGAGGCGGCGGCGCGTCGGGTCTCGACGCCGAGGGGCCGGCGCGAAGGGGCGGTCACTCGGCGGCGGAGAGCCGGGTGGGTTCGGGGGCCGCTGCGCCATGCGGTGGGCGCTTTACCGGCAGCAGGGTGCGTCCGGCCTCGATCACCGGCGAGACCCAGGCGTCGACGACGCCGTGGTGGCCCTTGCCGGCACCGAGGCCGAGGACGAGCGTCGTCTTCTCCTCCGGCCGCGGTACCCACAAGGTGCCGAAGACCCAATCCCACAGCGACAGGAAGAGCCCGAGGTTCTTGTCGAAATGCCGGGTGTCGGCGGAGTGGTGGATCATGTGATGCGCCGGGGTCTGCAGGAGCTTCGCCCAGATGCCGGGCACGGTGATCCACAGGTGGGTGTGGCGCAGGTGGAGGACGGTGAAGACGGCGACGAGTTGAATGGCGTTGAAGCCGATGAGCGACACCGGCTGCGCCTCGGCGCCGAAAAGGTGGTGGGTCAGGCCCCAGAAGGTGCCGAGCATCACCGCGTTGATCGCCGGAATGAGGAAGAGCTCAACCGGATGCTGGCGCCATTCGGTGAAAGGGGTGAGCACCTCGGCGGAGTGATGCAGCGCATGGAAGGACCACAGCACCGGTACGCGATGCAGCAGCCAGTGGGCGAACCAGTAGGCGAGTTCGAAGACGAGAAAATCGCAGACGGTCAATGCCGCCACCAGGGCGAGGGGCGCCGGCGTGGGAGCGACCGACCCGAACAGTCGGTCGAGACCGCCGGAGACCCAGCTCTCGACGGTGTGCGAGGTCACCACCAGTTCGACCACGCCGGTGGCGTAGAAGAGCGAGGTGACGACGAACAGGCGATAGTCGAGCCGCGCCGAGGGATGGGTCCAGATCCGGCGGCCGAAGCCGGCACGGGCGAAGGCGCGCAGCCGGGCGATGCCGGCCGTGATGCCGCCACGCCCCGGTGCCGCACCGGTTCGGCGCGCCATCACCCCCGCGGCGAAGACCAGCGCTCCGGCGAGCGAGGCCGCCGAGAAGGGGTCGCCGAGATCACTCAGGCGGTGGAGGGGGGCGAGCAGGAAGGCCGCGATGTCGGCGAACATGGGAGGATCCGATCGAAGAGGTCGCGCCCAGGTTGCCCGAGAAAGATTGAGGACGGGTTCACGGGAGGTCGGCGGCCCGTGGGTCTCACGCACACGGTGTCGCACCGCGCGTAATACCGAGCCGACGGTGTTTCGTCCTTTTCGAAACATCGTCGGCCCGGGATGAGGCGCCGCGCCGCCGACCTCGCCGAGTTCGGCCACCCGGCGCGGCGACGGGACCTCACGGTGACGGGGCATAGACGCGGACACGATGGCCGTCGGGGTCGGCGGCGGTGAAGGTCCGGCCGAAATCCATGTCGGTCGGCGGTTGCAGAATGACACGACCTCGCACCGACCAGTCGGTATGTATGGCGTCGATTGCGGCCCCATCGGCGACGGCGACGGCGATCTCGGTGCCGCCGCCGGTGACGGTGGCGGCCGGCGCGACGCCGTCGACCTTCCACAGGCCGAGCATCATGCCGTCGCGCAGCGGCAACATGGCGAAGGTCGGGGATTGCTCCACCGCGGGGCGGCCGAGGAGGTCGCTCCAGAAGGCGAGGGCCGTGGACACGTCGCGGACGTAGAGGATGACGAGGTTCGGATCGGTCATGGTGGGAGGCTCCGGTTGCGGATGCCTCGTTCTACGACACGCTCCTGACAGTTTCCGTCAGTGGCGATCAAGCGGCCGGGCCGACGCCCTGCGCCACTCGCCAGTCGCGAACCAGGGCGCGGCGGCGGCGCGGATAGCGGACCTCGACGAGGCGAGCCTCGCTCATCCGATCGAGGCGGAAATGGCGGAAACCGTCGCGCAGCTCGCACCAGGCGACGAGAATACGGACGCGTTCGAAGAAGGCGAGGGCGATCGGCCAGACGACACGGCGGCTGACGCGCCCCTCGGCATCGGCATAGGCGAGGTCGAGCTTCTTCTCCTCGCGGATCGCCCGGCGCAGCAGGTCGGCGTCGATCGGTTCGGGCGGTCGGGCACGGCCGGGCCCGATCCACAGGCCGGCATCGTCGAGGCGGTCGCGCAGGTCGGCCGGCAACACCGCCTCGATACGGGCGACGGCGTCGCGGGCGGCGCGGGCGAGACGCGGGTCACCGTGTTCGGCGACCCAACGTGCGCCGAGCGCCAGCGCCTCGATCTCGTCGTCGCCGAACATCAGCGGCGGCAACAGGAAGCCGGGTCTCAGCACGTAGCCGACGCCGGCCTCGCCGTCGATCGGGGCGCCCTGGCCCTGGAGGGTGGCGATGTCGCGGTAGAGCGTCCTGAGCGACACGCCGAGGTCGGCGGCGAGCACGGCGCCGGTCACCGGCCGGCGATGACGGCGCAGGATCTGGACGAGATCGATGAGGCGGGCGGCGCGGGACAAGGGGGGCGTGGGGTCAGGGGCTGGGATAGGCGAAGCCGAGATACGAGACGAAGGGCTTCGCAGCCCGCATGTTCTCGTCGTCGGAAGCGAATTCGGTGTCGCCGTTGATCCGGGAGGTCGCGGCCTCGGGGGCGTCGGCGGGCAGATCGAAGCGGACGGCGACGGTGCAGCCGCCGGGGAGGGCGGCGTCGAAGGCGCCGCCTTTCCAGTCGATGACGTGGCCGGCGTTGTCCCAGAAGAAGCCGGCGAGGGAGAAAGGTCTACCGTTGAGCCTCTCGACCTCGGCGATGGTCATGCCGCGCGCCAGGCCGTTGGGGGCGACCCAGGTGGTCTCGGGGGAGAGGCGCAGATCGGCGAGGCCGGTGCGCTTCTTCGCGTCCTTCCAGAAGATCTCGATGCGCCGGGCGGGATCGGCCGGGAAGACGACGGTGGCGCCGGCCATCTCGCCTTCGCCGACATGGACCTCGCGGTAGGTGACGACGGCCTTGCCGAAGGCGGCGATCACCTCGGTATGCGAGGATCGGGGGCCGAGTGGCGGGGTGCAGGCGAGACGGCCGCCGGCCGGCGGCATCGTCGCGGTCCCGGCGAGGGCGGCGTTCACCGCGAGGAGACCGAAAAGCAGCGTCGCGACGGCGGCGGAGGGGCGGGACATGGTGTGATCCCGGTTCGCGATGTGGACGCCGACATGTTACCTCGCACAGGCGGCGGGCGCCATCTGCGCGCGATCTCGTGTGGCCCCGCCGAATGCCGGATCGCCGAACGACGGCAGCGGATGGAACGTCGAGGCCGCCGGCGGGGGACATCGACCGTCCCGTCGCGGCGACATCATTGCCGCGGGAAGCCGAAGCCGAGGCTGCCGACGATCGGTTTCACCGCGCGCATGTTCTTGTCGGACGACGGGAATTCCCTGTCGCCGGCGACCTCGGAGGCAGGGCCTTCCGGCGCGTCGTCCGGCACGGTGAAGCGGACGTGTACGGTGCAACCGCCGGGGATCGCGGCACCGAGGGCGCCGCCCTTCCAGTCGGTGACGTAACCGCCGTAGTCCCAGTCGAATCCGGAGAGGGTGAAGGCCCGGCCGTTGAGCTTCTCGACCTCGGCGAGGCTCATGCCGATCCTGACCCCGTTCGGGGCGATCCACGCCGATTCCGGCGACAGGGAGAGGGTGGCGAGGCCCTTGCGCTTCTTCTCGTCGGCCCAGATCAGTTCGATGCGGCGCTGGGCGTTCTTGGGGAACAGCACCGTCGCCTTGATCTTCTCGCCCTCGGCGCCGTCGACGTCGGTGAAGACGACGTTCTCCTTGCCGACGATCTCGGTGATCGAGGCATGGGAGGCGTCGCGGCCGAAGGGGCCGGTACAGGTGAGGCGATCGCTGGTCTCGGGTTTGGCGGGCGCCGTCTGGGCCCGGGCACCGGAATGTCCGGCGAGGACGACGGCGGTGGCGAGCGCGAGGGTGGGGGCGAGGAACTGGTGTGACACGGGACTCTCCGCGGAGGGAACTGGTGGCGCATGGTACAGGCATTTCTCGCCACGGCGAGATGGGGGATGTCGGGACTTCGGGTCCGGTGTTCTCGCTTCGTCCCAAGGGTCGTGCTAGGGAGGGTCGCGGCGCGGCGCGAGCGACGGACGGACGATTCGATGACCACACCCAGACGCCTCATCTCCGGCGAGAAGCGCGAGGAGGACTTCGACGCCTCGCTCAGGCCGCAGACACTCGGCGATTTCGTCGGGCAGGCGGCGGCGCGCGACAATCTCTCGGTGTTCATCGAGGCGGCCAAACATCGGCGTGAGGCGCTCGATCACGTGCTGTTCGTCGGCCCGCCGGGGCTCGGCAAGACGACGCTGGCCCAGATCGTCGCCCGCGAGCTCGGAGTCAACTTCCGCTCGACCTCCGGTCCGGTGATCGCCAAAGCGGGCGATCTCGCGGCGCTGCTCACCAATCTCGAGGACCGCGACGTCCTGTTCATCGACGAGATCCACCGGCTCAA
>CALMFH010000261.1 GCA_937864925.1 uncultured Alphaproteobacteria bacterium
CGGCATGCCGCCGAGGAGGTGATTGAGGGTGCAACCGCCGGCCAGCCGCGTGCCGTAGGAGAACAGCATGCCGCCGAAGAAGGCGACCCACAGCACCCGCGCCGAGTACTTCACCCAGACCCGGCTCTCCTTCTCGAGAAGCGCGACGATCAGCCCGCCGAGGATCATGCCGAGGATCTGCCAGCCGACGCCGGGGGCGAAGGCGCCGCCGCCGATCGGTTGACCTGCCTCGTTGGCCAAGCCGTAGAGCTGGAAGTCGGGCAGAGCGAAGAGGTGGTAGATGCCCACCTCCATCGATCGGAACATCGCACCGAGATCGGTCGTCACGGTGATCGGCGTCAGCGTTCCGAGTTGGCCCGGTTTGGCCGAGTGGATCCACAGCGCCACCATGTAGACGATCTGCGCCACACCGAAGGCGACCCCGGCCCAGAAGAAGGACCATTGCCGCGTCAACACGTTTCTCATGTCACGTCCCCTGCTCGTCATTCGAGACGACGCCCGCGGCGTCGTCCGTCGGCGAGAGAGGGGCAAGGCGCATACCAGCGCGAAAAGCCCTTCGAAATCAGAGGGAGGCCGGATGTACCGCGGGCGCGATCGGCCGCTTTCTGGCCGCTCGCGAGAGGGGCGCCGGCCAGTTTCTGGCCGCCTCAGGGCTCGTCGGGGCCGGTCTCGGCGAGTTTGGCGCGCAGCGTCATGCGGCTGATGCCGAGCACCTCGGCGGCGCGCGTCTTGTTGCCGCCGGCCCAGGCGACGACGGCGCGGGCATGCGCCGCCTCGGCCTCGGCGAGGCTCACCGGGGTGCCGTCGTCGCGGGTCAGCACGGTGTAGGAGGTGGTCGGCTCGACGGTGCCGGAGATCTCTGGCGGCAGTTGCCGGGTGCCGATCCTCCCGTCGTCGGCGCGGATGGCGGCGCGCTCCATGACGTTGCGCAACTCGCGGACGTTGCCGGGCCAGGCGTAGCGCTCGAGCAGGGAATGGGTCTCGGCGCCGAGCGTCAGCCGATCGACGTCCATCGCCGCCGCCACCCGCGACAGGAAGTGGCGGGCGAGCGGCAGGATGTCGGCGCGCCGCGCCCGGAGCGGCGGCACGTCGATCGCCGCGACGTTGAGTCGGTAGTAGAGGTCCTCGCGGAAGCGGCCGTCGCGCACCATCTGCGCGAGATCGCGGTGGGTGGCGGCGACGAAGCGGACGTCGCTCGTCAGTTCCTTCTGGCCGCCGACCCGGCGGAAGGCGCCGGTCTCGAGTACCCGCAAGAGCTTGGGTTGCAACGCCGGCGAGAGGTCGCCGATCTCGTCGAGGAAGAGGACGCCGCCGTCGGCGAGTTCGATGAGGCCGCGCTTGGTCTGGCGGGCGTCGGTGAAGGCGCCGCGCTCGTGGCCGAAGAGTTCGGACTCGAGCAGGCCCTCCGGCAGCGCCGCGCAGTTGAGCGTCACCCACGGCCCCGAGGCTCGATTCGACAGATCGTGGATCGAGCGGGCGACGAATTCCTTGCCCGAACCGGATTCGCCGCGGATCAGCACCGGCACGCGGCCGGCCGCCGCCACCCGGCGGGTCATGTCGAGCAACCCGGCGAAGGCCTCGCTGGCGCCGACGACGTCGGCGGGACGCGGTGCCGGCGCCTGGGCGCGGCGCCATGCCACCTCGTGCCGCAGCCGGCGCGTCTCGAGGGCGCGGCGTACCAGTTCGGCGAGGTCGTCGAGATCGAAGGGCTTGGACAGCCAGTCGTAGGCGCCGGCCTGGAGCGCGGCGACGGCGGTGCGCACCTCGGGATAGGCGGTCATGGTGACGACGAGCGCGTCGGGGTCGTGCTCGCGCAGGCGCGGCAGCAGGTCGAGCCCGTGCATGTCGGGCAGCCGCAAGTCGAGGAGGATCAGGCGGAAGCTCGCCTTGCCCACCAGCGCCAGTGCCTCGGCGGCGGTGGCGGCGGTGGCGACGGCATGGCCGCGATCGGCGAGGAATTCGCCGACGGTGAGGCGCAGCGTCGTGTCGTCCTCGACGATCAGGATCGGTTCGCTCATGCGGGGAGACCTGGGGCGGGGTCGGCCGAGGCGATCGGCCAGAACAGGGTGAAGGTGGTACCGCCGCCTTCCGCGCTCGCCACCGCGATGCGGGCGCCGTGCTCGTCGACGATCTTGCGGACGATGGTGAGCCCCAGGCCGGATCCGTCGGCGCGGGTGGTGAAGAAGGGCTCGAAGATGTGCGGCAGCACGTCGAGCGCGATGCCTCGACCGGTGTCGGCGACGTCGATGCGAACGCGGGATCCGTCGCCGGCGCCGGCGGTGATGGTCAGGCGCCCGCCTTCGGGCATGGCGCGCACCGCGTTGATCACCAGGTTGAGCAGCAGTTGCTTCAACTGGTTGGGGTCGGCATGGAGCCGCGGCAGGGTCTCGACCCCGTCGACGGCGATCGCCACGCCGTGGCTGCGCGCCTCCTTGGCGGTCCAGAACAGCACGTCCTCGAGCACACCGGCGAGCGCGCAGGGTTCCGGCCGGCAGGTCGGCGGCGCGGCGAAGCCGTCGAAGGTGCGCAGGAAGCGGGCGAGCCGGTCGACCTCCGCCTCGAGGCGGGCGAGCACGACGCGGGCCGGCGGCGTGATGTCGCGGCGATGCTGCAGCGCCTGGGCGACCGCCTTCATGCCGGCGAGCGGGTTGCCGATCTCGTGGGCGAGACCCATCGACAATTCGCCGAGGGTGGTCAGCTTGTCCATCTGGAACATCTGATGGTCGAGTTCGCGTCGCTCGGCCTCGAGCCGGCGTTCGTCGCCGACGTCGCGCAGCACCACGATGTAGCCGCCGTCGCCGTCGAGGGCGCGCACCGCCAGCGCGAATTGGCCGGCACCCATCGTCATCGAGCGACGCAACTCGCCGGTCTCGCCGACCGCCCGCGCCGTCTCCGGCCAGCCGTGGCACCAGCGGACGATCTCCTCGCCGACCGGATCGCCGTCTATGCCGAGGAGCTTCAGCGCGGCCGGGTTGGCGAGCGTCACCCGCCCGGTCTCGTCGATCGCCAGGATGCCGTCGGCGCTGTTCTCGATGACGGCGGCGAGGAAGGCGCGATCGTGATCGAGGTCGCGGGTGCGGGCGCGCACGTCGTCCTCCAGCCGATCGCGCTGGGCGGCGAGCGAGGCGACCATCGCCTGCAACTGCTCGGCCATGCGGTTGAACTGGGCGCCGAGCGCGGCGATCTCGTCGCGACCGCCGATCTCGACGCGGCGGGTGAGGTCGCCGCCGGCCAACGCCTGCGCCTGACGGGTCAGCCGGTCGAGCGGCCCGAGCAGGTGGCGCGACAGGGCATAGCCGCCGGCGGCGGTGACCAGTAGCGCCGCGACCAGTACGGCATAGAGGCCGTGGAGATCGGCGACGGCGAAGAACAGATCGCGTTCGGGCACGTCCATGGCGATCAGCCACTGGCCGTCGCGGCCGGGCCCCGAACCGCCGCCGCGCGGCGTCGCCACCGTGGCGTGGGTGACGAGGCGGCCGGCGACCGAGCGGGTGCCCGACGCGCTCGCCAGGATGCTGTCGACGGTCGCCCGGTCCCAACGTTCCGCCAATCGATCGATCGGCAGCATGCGGAAGGCGCTGCGCCCTTCGTCGTCGCCGGCGGGCGCGTCGCTCGAGCGGGCGAGGTAGGAGCCGGCGCGGTCGATCAGATAGGCGGTTCCGGCGCGCGCCGCCGCCATCTCCTGGAGCTGTTCGAGCAGCACCGCGGCATGGAGATTGGCGACCAGAAGTCCGGCGACGCCACCGTCGCGATCGGCGATCGGGGTGGCGAGGCGTACCACCGGATGCTCGGGCTGTTCGACCTTGCCGTATTCGATGTTGAGATCCATCGGCGAGACGTAGATCTCGCCGGGCGCGTATTTCAGCGCGTCGTGGAAATAGTAGCGCTCGGATTTGTCCTGCAACTGATCGTGCGGGATGGAGAAGACGCTGTCGCCACGGCGTTTCACCCGCATCATCTCGCGCCCGTCGAGGCCGATGAAGCGGATGTAGTAGAAGTGCGGGTAGTAGCGGGCGAGGACGGTGTAGTCCTTCTCGAGTTGAAGGACGGCCTGTTCGATCTCGCCGGCGTCGCCGCGGCGGCGCGCCTCGACCAGTTCACCGAGCGAGCGCGAGGCGGCGAGGTTGAGGAGTTCCGAGGCGAACTGATCGAAGAAGCGACCGACGCCGGAGGTGCGCACCGCCACTTCCTGCTCGAGATTGCGCAGAGTTTCCTGTTTCAGCGCCGATTGCGACCGGGTGATGCCGATGAGGCCGGCGATCCCGGTGGGGATCACCGCCACCAGGAGGAAGACGACGTAGATGCGGCGCGACAGGCCGGCGAAGCGCGGCCGGATCGGGGCGGGAGCGTCCGAGGCGGGAGACGTCATGTCCCATGCTAGGCCGGTCGATGCCTCGACCGCAACCGATCCGGGCGCGATGCCGGTCACGACTCGGCGCGGCGGTGGGCGAGGTCGGGGAGGTGGGAGAAGATCAGCAGGCTGCGGCCGGCGCGGCGGCGTTCGACCGCGTCCATGACGGCGCGCGCCGTCGCCGCGTCGAGGCCCTCGGTCGGCTCGTCGAGGACGAGGATCCGGGGCTCGGCGCGCAAGAGCAGGCGGGCGAGCGCCAGCCGGCGGATCTCGCCGCCGGAGAGTTTCGTTCCGCCGGGGCCGACGAAGGTGGAAAGACCGGCCGGCATCGCCGCGATCGTCGCCGCGAGCCCGGCGTCGGCGAGGGCGTCGGCGAGGTCGGCGTCGCTCGCCTGCGGCGCGACCGCCCTGAGGTTCTCGGCGATCGAGGCGGCGAAGAGATGCGGGCGCTGCGGCATCACCGCGACGACGCGGCGCAGAT
>CALMFH010000262.1 GCA_937864925.1 uncultured Alphaproteobacteria bacterium
CCCCGAAATAACGGTGGCACTATTTCGCGCGGTCCACATAATTCTCAGTTATCCGGCACTCAGGCGTGCCAGGACGTTGGCCTTTGAGACGGCCTGTTTGAGCCGTTCGTCGCTCACGTGGGTGTATATCTCGGTCGTCGAAATCGACCTGTGCCCCAGAAGCCTCTGGACGAAGCGGATGTCGATACCGGCTTCCAATAGGCTCGTCGCGGCCGAATGGCGCAGCATGTGGGGGGTGATGCGTCGGGTGAGACCGGCGGCGTCGGCGACCTTCCTCAGTCCCCGGCGAATGCGATCCGTCGTCGGGACCTCGCCGGTCGACGACAGGAGGCGGGCTTCGGGGGAGGGTCCCTTGCGCAGCCGGTCACGCAGGTAGCCCTTGAGCTCGGCAACGACTTCGGACGAGACGAGGAACACTTGGCGCTCGCGATCTCCCTTGCCGCGGATGCGGAGGGTCCGGCGGTCGAGGTCGATGTCGGAGATACGAAGTGAGCAGAGTTCCGCCACCCTCATGCCCGTGGTGAACAAAAGAAGGATCGCGAGGGCAATCGCCGGCGGCGCGTTCTTGCGGCTCCGAAAAAGGGTGCGGAGTTCGCCGGCCGTGAGGCAGCGCGGTAGGCGCTTGGGAAGCCGGATGCAGATTTCGGCGGTTCGGAAGGGGGAAGCGGCGATCCGCCCCTGGCGCTCCGCCCAATGGAAGAGCGCTCGCAGACAGGCGAGCCGACGCTTGACCGTGGCCGGCGCCAGACACCGTTTTGCCGACAGCCATTCCGCATAGGATGTTAGGCCTTCCGGAGTGGTCGGCGCCATGCTCTGCGGTAGGGCGACATAGCGCATCAGTTCCGCCAGATCCTGCGCATAGGCCTTCAGAGTGTTCGGCGACAGGTTTCTGCCGTTACGGCAATGGCGTAGGAAGGCGTCGGAAGCGTTTCGCAGATCCATGGGAGCTCCGTTCGGGTCATGTCGCTGGCGGCGACGCAGATGCCGTTGTCACCTGCGCCTTGGGTGTCGATCACTTCGAGCTGAGGCTCGAATGTCAATTCGGCGATGACGGATCGGTCGGCCATATGAAGCGGGAGTGTGGCTCCCACTCGCAACGTCGCCCCTCCTCGGGTCTGATCGGGAAGTTGCGAGCCTGGGGGTCGAGCAGTCGGTTTTAGGTGACCATGGAGGTCCCGATCGGGATGTTTTTCTGCCATTCGTTTCGATAGGCTATTGAATAGTCCCGATCGGGTCGTTTTATTGATTTCTTATCGATTTTTGCCTATAATGATCCCGATAGGGACTTTCATGCGGACGATCTACGATCATAAGGCGCTGGGCCAACTCATCCGGCAGGAACGGAAAGCGCAGGGGTTGACGCAGGCGGAACTCGCTGCCCTGACCGGCGTCGGCATCCGCTTTCTGCGTGAGCTTGAGCTCGGCAAAGAGAATTGCCGTATCGGTCTCGCCTTCCAGGTGATCCGGGCACTGGGGCTCGTTCTCGAAGCCCGCGGCCGTGGGGAGAGTGCTTGATGGCGGCAGTGCTCGACGTGTATCTGCACGAGGCCAAGGTCGGGCGGTTGACGCGCGATGACGCCGGTCAGCTCGCCTTCCGCTACGACGCGACGTATCTCGCCAAAGGCCGGAGGCCAATCTCGGTTTCCATGCTGCTTCGGGAGGACGCCTATCTCGATCCGGTCGCGCGGCCATATTTCTCGGGCCTTCTTCCCGATGAGCGGGCAAGGGCGCGGCTCGCATCGGCTCTCGGGGTTTCCGAAGGAAACGCCTTCGGCCTTCTGGAGATCATCGGCGGCGAATGCGCCGGCGCCCTATCACTCCTGCCGGAAGGACAGGCACCCCCTCCTTACGAAAAGACGGAGATCGAAGCCCTCTCTCCGGTTCGCCTGCTGGCGGTGCTCGAAACATTGCGGATGCGGCCACTGCTTGCCGGTGAGGAGGGAATCCGCATGTCGCTCGCCGGAGCCCAGGACAAGCTCGCCGTCTGCGTCGAGGACGGCCGCATCGGCATCGCCAAGGGCGGACGGCCGACCACCCACATCCTGAAGCCCTTCATCGAAGGGTTGGAAGGGACGGTGGAGAACGAACTCTTCTGCCTGCGTCTCGCCGCCCGGCTGAAGATCGACGTCCCCGCTGTCTCGATGCGTCATGTCGGCGAGATCCCGTTCATCCTGGTCGAGCGGTACGATCGCGAGGTCTCACCAGAGGGGCGCATCCGGCGGCTCCATCAGGAGGATTTCTGTCAGGCGCTGTCGGTGCCGCCCGAACTCAAATACGAGGCGGAAGGTGGGCTCGGCACGACCCGTTGCCTCGATCTGATCCAGTCTGCGACGGCGAGACCCGCACGCGACCGGCTGGCCTTCATCCGCCGGATGATCTTCCACTACCTGGTCGGCAATGCCGACGCCCATGCCAAGAACCATTCCCTGCTTCATGGCGACACCGGCACCGATCTCGCGCCCGCCTATGACATCCTGTGCACGGCGGTTTATCCCCGGCTCGAGAAGCGGATGGCCATGGCGATCGGCGGACGAGCCGTGCCGGATACGATCCTGCTGAAGCACTGGCTGACCCTGGTTCCGGATACCAAGGTCGCCGCTCGCCAGTTGACACGCACGTTGAACGACATGGCGGCGACGATCAGGCGGGAGGCCGATGCCTTGATCGCCGAGCTCGCGCAGGAAGGGATCGCCCACCCGATCCTCGGCGACATCCGCCGCGTGATCGAGACGCGGGCGCCCCATATCCTGCGCGTCACCGAGAGTTTCGGTTGATGGGCCCCGCCAATCCGAATGGGACAAGGTCCTACCGGCGGCTCGGAGAGGCGCGACCATCATGGGCAACCACGAGTCAAATCGGCCAAAGGATCGGCCAAATATCTTGCGCCGATAAGAAAAGCAATTTATCGTCAATATGTTAATAATTTCATAGATCGGCCAGATTATGATCATTGGTATGGAGAGTGTGCAGCGAATTGAGCCTGCGCGCCTTGAAGAGGCGCCCGAGCGGGTGATGGATGCCGTGGCCGAACTTTCGGGCGCGTCGGCGATCCTGGGGCGGTCGCTGCATCCGCGCACGGCAGCCAATCTGGCTTCGCTCGTGCGCATCATGAACACCTACTACAGCAATCTCATCGAAGGCCATCACACGCGCCCTCGTGATATCCAGAGGGCACTTGCTGGCGAATTCGATCGAGACGAAGAGCGGCGGGATCTCCAGATCGAGGCGGCTGCCCATGTGCGCGTCCAGGCGAAACTGGATGCCATGGCGGCGGAAGGGCGTTTACCCGAGCCCGCTTCGGCCGATTTTCTCCTGTGGCTGCACCACGAGTTCTATCGTGACGCGCCGGTCAGGATGCTGGCCATCCGGGGAAGCAGCCGTACATTCATCATGACTCCGGGTCGCTGGCGCTCGGGAGCCGAGGAGGATGTCTCGGTGGGAAGACATCAGCCTCCATCGAGCAACCGGGTGCAGGATTTCATGGCCTATTTCGCCGACCGTTACCGGTTCGATCGAATGGGACAGGCGGCCCGCATTCTTGCCATTCCGGCCGCCCATCACCGCTTCAATTACATTCACCCTTTTCCTGACGGAAATGGCCGCGTCAGTCGCCTGATGAGCCATGCCATGGCTCATCAGGCGGGCATAGGAGCACATGGTCTTTGGTCGATTTCTCGAGGCCTTGCGCGAGGTCTTGAGAGCCGGAGCGACTACAAGAGAATGATGGATCATGCGGATATGCCGCGACAGGGTGATCTTGATGGTCGTGGCAATCTCTCGCAGAGGTCATTCGTGGAGTTCATATTGTGGTTCCTGCGTGTCTGCATCGACCAGGTGACGTTCATGTCGGAACTGTTCGAGCTCGAAAATCTGGCTCGCAGATTGAAAACTTACGTCGAGAAAAGTGAGAATTTGAAGCCGCAGGCCTCGCGACTACTGGAAGAGGCACTCATGCGCGGCGAGTTCGAGAGAGGTGAGGTTTCCCGCATTACAGGTTTGCCCGAGCGCACCGCCCGCCGCATCCTGATGGATGTGTTATCGACCGGGTTGCTCGCATCGGATACTCCGAAGGGACCGGTCTCGCTGCGTTTTCCTGCCGAGACACTTGATATCCTGTTCCCTCGTCTGTTTCCTGAAATGTGATAGAATTTCTACGGCCATTTCTGCGAATTGCATGGTCACGGCACACGGTTCCGTCTGCTACTATCGGCTCCATGGCACACAAATGGCACATGGCGACACGCGTCTTGTTGAATAGAAACAGGTATTTCCGCAATTTTCACTGGCTCATAACCTGAAGGTCGTCGGTTCAAATCCGGCCCCCGCAACCACCGAAAGAAGACCCTCCGGCTCCAAGCCGGAGGGTCTTTTGTTTTCAAGGACTTCCGCGTCGACGGGGACCTCGGCCCAGCCGGTCGCCAGCGCCAGCCCGAGGATGTCGCCGGAGATCGTGATCGCCACGGAGCCGTCGGTGTCGTAGCCGACGTCGATCCGCTCGATCAGTTCACGCACGACGGATGCGACCGGGTTGAGAGCCGTATCGCCCCAGTCGGCGCCGACGACGTCGGGCAGATGGTCACGGATCTGTTCGAGGATGATCAGAGCCGTCGCCTTGTCGTAGACCGGACGTTTCGGGGTGACACTGACGAGCGCCGCGATCTCGTTCTCGAGGTCGGCCTTGTTCGCTTCCAACTTCTCGAGTTTGGCGAGGAGCGCGGGCGAGCGAGTTCCCTCGGCGATCACCTGCGTGATGTTGTCGATCTTGCGTTCGGTGTCCTTCAACGCCTTGCGGGCGAGCGCGAGGTTGGCAGCGGTCGGGTCCTTCCAGTTCGACGCAGCCTTGGCGAAGTCGGCGGCGACGCGGTCGATCACCTTCTGGTCGGCGAGATGGGCGTGGAGGATCTCGAGGACGTACCCCTCGATCTCGGTCCGGCGGATCTTGAGGTCGTTCTTGCAGGTTCCCTTCGACCGATGGGTCGGGCAGGCGTAGCGGAAGGAGTCGACCATGGCGAAGGGCACCCCGCATTCGGCGCAGTGGATCACCCCGGAGAGCAAGTGACGCTTGCGATGGACGCGGTTGAGCGCATTCCCGTTCTCGTCACGGGCCATCTCAGTGCGGACCTGGCCCTGACGGTTCTTCACCCGGTTCCACAGGTCGTCGTCGACGATCCTGAGGTCCGGTGCGGCCTTCCGTTCCCATTGAGAGGGCGGATTGGGGTGCGCCTTCCGTCTACCGGTGGCCGGGTCGGTCTCGTAGTGGCAGCGGTTCCAGACGATCTCGCCGATGTAGAGTGCGTTGTTGAGAATGCCGGTTCCGCGGTCGATCTGGCCGCGGATGGTGGTGTCGCCCCAGACCCGACCGCCGGGACCGGGTACGTTTTCGTCGTTCAGCAGAGCGGCGATGGCGCGGGGCGGCATGCCGTCGGCGTAGAGTTTGAAGATTCGGCGGACGACGGTGGCCTCGGTCTCGTCGATGATACGCCGGCCGAGGGTCTCGTCGGCGGCCGAGGCGACTCGGTATCCGAAGCCGAGGCCACCGGCCGAGAGGCCGGCCTCCACCTTCCCCCGCATGCCGCGCCGTGTCCGGACTTTGAGGTCCTCGAGAAAATTCTGCGCGACACCGCCGAGGACGGCGATGGTCAGGGTATTCATGGCCCCCGTCGTGCAAGTGTGAATCGTGACGCCATGAGCCCGACAGAGATCGGCAAGGGCCGCGACCTCGGCGAGGCGTCGGCTGAGGCGGTCGAGAGACTCCGCGACGACGACGTCACACTTGCCGGCGACGATGGCCTTCTTCAGAGCGGCATAGCCCGGACGGTTGTCGGATGTTCCGGACATCGCCGCGTCGGCATATTCGGCGACGAGGGTCCATCCGTTCTGCTCGACGAGGCGAAGATTCCCCGCCTGCTGGTCGACGATCGACTCGTCACGCTGCTCGATCGAGGAGAATCTCGCATAGGTGATTGCGCGTAGCTCACTCAGGGGCGGCTTCATTCGTTCCACGCCTCTTCCGTAGGGGCGATATCACCGGCGCTTCCCCTATTCCCTATCAGCTGTAGGGCGGGTCGGTCGCTGAAAAAGTCATCGGGCGCCTCGTCGCCAGTCGCCCGCGCTCTCCCGGTTCAGGTGAGCCGCCTGATACCGCACCTCTGGAAAACGTCCGAGACCATGTCGTCGACCTTGGCCGAGCTTCCGGCGGTATACGCCTGCCATCCATCGCCGTTCGTGTAATTCTCGACGATGACGACGCCCTGGCCGAGAGCGTAGCAGGAGAGCCATTCCACCGCAGTATTTTCGGGGCCGGGCATCCCCCACAACAAGCGGATGGGCACATCATTGGCGCGTGCAGCGTCGACGATGGTCTTGGGCTGAATGTCAGTGATGACACTTCGACTAGTGGTCACTTTATTCTCCTCATGATCAAGTAAATATACAGAGTCGAAAGCGCGGAGAATTACCGCAAGGGACTCTCGGACCTTGGCATCCGGACGAAAGCGCCAAGAATTCACCGATTCCGAATAGGCAGCACTCTCGCCATGTTCCCGCGTTCAAAGGGGATCCGGGGCGTGGTGCTGCCAATTTTGCCGAGGCCTCGATCTGCCCTCCCCAAAAGGCCGACAGCCCCGCCAAACGCGAAGTCTGACGGGGCCGCCGGGCCGGATCGGTGTCGCTGTCTCGAAGTCAATGACCTCAATAGGCATCTTGGATCACCCACGTAATCGTGGAAAACACCAAATCCAACGGTCGCATCATATGAATAACTGAAATGAATGTCAACCAAAAAAGATGTGTATTTTCCAAGTGTGGCGAATCTAGTGAGTCATGTCAGATGAAACCATTTAAATAGGCATCTGTTCAGGATGGCGAAGTCATCAGAGAGCCGTGGAATGGCACCGATAGACGGAGAATATATTGACGAGATGCCGGGCCTTGGCGTCGGGTGCTGGGAGAGGTGCGGGTATGTCCACGCCCGAGCACTGCAGACGGGAGGCAGGATGTCCGTGGCATCATGTGGGCGGTGTGCCTCAGCGGACCGCCACTTATCCAGCGGTCCGCCGAGGCTATTCCGTTACCCGTCCTTTGCGGTGCCGAAGGCCGCCACGATCTCCTCGATGGCTCCTTTGATCTTTTCCTCGTTCAGGCCGGCCAAATCGGCCTCCATTTCCTTATCGGCGTTCTCGTCGGTCGCCTCCATGAGTGCATTCACCAAAGCCGACTTGCGGCGCTTCAATTTTGCCATTTCGTCCTCGATCGTGTCCGAGGCCTTCAGACGATATACGATGACCGGTCTGACCTGACCGATGCGGTGGGCACGATCGATCGCCTGCGCTTCAGAGGCGGGATTCCACCAGCCGTCATAGAGGACGACGGTGTCGGCGACCGAGAGATCGAGCCCGGCGCCGCCCGCCTTCAGGCTGATCAGAAACACCGGGATGTCTTCGTCCTGGAAGCGCGCGATCACCTTGTCGCGATCCTGAGTCTGCCCGGTGAGCGTGACATGGGCGATGCCGACGTCGTCGAGGGCCGTGCCGATGAGATCGAGCATCTTGGCGAATGCGGAGAAGACCAGCACCTTGTGCCCGCCGGCGACACGCTGCTCCACGAGCGCCACGAGGCGTTCGAGCTTCGCCGATCCAGCCGTGGCAGAATTCGGGAGGTCCGGCGTGAGCCGCGGATCACAGCAGATCTGCCTCATCTTCGTGAGAGCGGCGAGGAGAGGACGGTAGGTGCGATCGAGCCCGTGTTCCTCGAGCGCCTTCTGCACCTGCCCGACCATGGCGATCCGGACCGTGTCGTAGAGCACGCGCTGCGCCTCGCGCATCTTCACCTCGATCACTTTCTCGACCTTCTTGGGCAGATCCGGTGCGACCTCGGCCTTCGTGCGACGCAGCAGGAAGGGGCGGATGCGTACGGCGAGGTCTGCGAGACGGCGCTCGTCGCGGTCCTTTTCAATGGGGGTGGCCCACTCGAGGTGGAAGGATTCCCGATCGCCCAGATAGCCGGGAACGACGAAGTCGTACTGCGCCCAAAGTTCGTCGAGATTGTTCTCGAGAGGGGTTCCCGTCAGGCAGAAGCGGACTCTCGCTTTCAATGTCCGCAACTCGGCGGCCGTTGCCGTGTCCCGGTTCTTGGCGAGCTGCGCTTCGTCGCACAGGACGCACGACCATTCGACGTCGGACAGGCCTTCGTCTTGCGCGGCGGTTCCATAGGTCGTGAGCACGACGTCGCACGCGCCAAGAGTTGTGCTACCCAGTTCACGGTCCGATCCGTGGAACACACACATCCTCAGGTCAGGGGCCCACGTCTTCGTTTGTCTCTCCCAGTGTCCGAGGAGGGACCGCGGGACCACGACGAGGACCGGGCGGTCGAGCCGGCCGCTCGCCTTTTCCGCCGCGATATAGGCCAGCGCTTGCAGAGTCTTTCCGAGACCCATTTCGTCGGCGAGAATTCCGCCCAGGCCGTTGTCAGAGAGGAATTTCAGCCAAGATGCTCCTTTGACCTGAAATTCTCTGAGTGTGGCCTTGAACCCGCCCGGAATCACGATCCGGGGGATCGTTTCCGTGTTGCGGAGGCGTTCGACCAGATCTCGAAGCGCATCGCTTCTCTGCCAAGCCAACTCGTCCGGTGTTTCAGTTCTCAGAAGGCGCGCCAGTACGGCGAGCAGGTACGGGCTGCGAAGCGCCGGCGTCCCTCCATTCCAGCGAACCGTGCACAGAGCTTCGAGCCCCTCGAGGTAGGGCACGAGGCGGGCTTTAGGAATGAGGAGGATGCGGCGCTCGGTGACGGTAACCGCGATCCGCTCCTGTCCATCGACGTTGTTCCGATCGAGTTCGCCTTTCCTGATCATGCGGATGAGCGGCCCGATGATGTCGACATATTCACCCTCGATCATGACGCCGAGCTTCAAATTGAGCCAGTCGATCGGAGCGCCATCGTCATATTCGTCCGCGATAAATTCGCTTTCCTCATGCAGAACCCGCCAGGGAAAATATGCGTGCTCGACGATATTCCATCGATCGTTCCGCAGCTCCGGCAGGGTATGCTGAAGCCACGCGGGCCAAGATTTCCCATTCGGAAGAGTAAAGTCTTGATAGTTGCGTTCGGATACACGCGCCCACCACATCATATTCCAAATCGTCTTCATACCGGATTCTGCGAGCATCCGCCGTGCCCTATCCTCGGCGATCGGGTCGCGATGAATCCAGACAGGAGCATTTCCGTCGAGAAGAGCGGCGACATCTGATCGTGGATCGGCGTGAAGTTTGAACGTTTCATACTGAAAAGAGAGCCGAGCCAGGGGGATGCGCTCGACGTTCCCGTTCTTTCTGCCACGTTGTTTCCGTGACTTGCTGTCGCGACGATCGGTGGAGAACAGTGTGATGATGGGAGTCGGAGAGGCATGAATTACCTGTGATTGCCCGAAATCGGGAATGGGTCTCGGGGCGAGAGCCCCTTCTCGTGCACCCAAATCCGCCTCGGCCAGAACCGCCCCCGAAGCCCGGACGCGCGGGAACCACAACAGGTCATGAACGACGTCGGTCGTTTTCCCGACGTCGACCAATCCGATCTCTCCAGTCCGAGGATCGATCCAAACCGCAGTCGCCGCGCAGAGCACTTCCAAATGCTCGGCACCAGCACCGTCGTCGAGTTTCAGCTGCGCCTGCCAATATTCGCTGTCGACTGGCGTCCATTCGACGTGGCCGGTTCGCGTCGACCCGAAAGAGATCGTCGGTCCATTGACGTCCCGCAACCGCGCTCGGCCGGTTGCCACGATATCCGCGAGCAGGGGCAAGGCATCCGGATGCGTAAGGACGAGATAACTGTCGCGATGATTGTCGTCTCGGACAAGAAGTTCGATGCGCGAATACAGGTTTCTGTCCACGGAGTGCCAATGCGCCCGCGGAGTCGGGATCCGCGACGTGGAGTGGGCGAGATATTGGATACGGAAGACGTCACCCGTGGTGTCCATCCGCACATCCACGAATTCGAGCCCGATTGTGGGAATTCTCGATGCGCTCGGCGGTCCGATGTGGATCACATAGAACAGGTAGTCCCGTACCTCCGGCGTATAGTCTTCATTCGGAGGCGTGAAGCTGATAGTCTTATTCACGCCGTTGAAGTAACTCGAAACTGCGTCAGAGAGAGAACTTGTCGACGTGTAGAGGGAAGAGGAAGGCTTCTTGGCCATGGTCGAGACTCCACGTTTCGGGGTCCGACCACAGTGCGATGACGCTCATCTACGGTCGGAGTCGTACCGCCGGCGAGTTCTGCATGGTTCCCGAATTTCACCCGCAGGTGCGGATGCTCTTTCGCGATGCAGAGCCGAAACGCCGTTCGGCAGACCCACGAACGCGTGGAAAAATCATCGTTAGACGATGATGAAGCCGATGATTGCACAACTATGAGAAAGTTCAAACGTAATGATTGTTATGTTGGTTAATCCCACTCCACCAAACGGCGTGAAATTTGATCGAAACGCGATGATGAAGATTTCGATGACATGAGTGATTAATTTGAAGGGTCGATCTGGGGGGCGTTGCTGATGAGCTTCGCCTTCGTTCCAGCGAAGAATGCCTAGCTGTGACGAGAGCCTGCAGATCACGTACCGAGCTACATCTACGACCCGTGCTCCGGGTCACTCTGCCACTTCCCCCTCACTGGTAATGCCCTTCTCTCAGGTCGGCGGAGCTTATCGAGCTGCCCAACCGACGGGAGCCACTGAACCCAGCGGGTTCGGGTGCTCGTCATTTCGCCGCATTGACCGGGGGTGACCTTCGGAAGTCGTAGCATCCAGGTATAAGAAAACTTGCAGAAATGCGTTTGAAAATGATGTATTTCTCTATTTCTTGTCTGATCGACAAATACTATTGAAAATTCGAAATAATTGTAATAATATACCTGTATCGGTGCATTCGATATCCGTGAATTCTCAATATTTGAATCAGAATTTGCCTCGCTCGACGTCGGCGTGGTGACATACCATTCATGGAGGTGGGACATGCCGAAATCGGAGAAAAATAAAGGTCTCTCTGCTCGGGCTAGAACACTGATCCGCGACGAATACGATCGAATGGCGACGCGCTGTTGGGCCTATTGGAATGCCAAGCTCCCCGGTCTGACGCTGGGCCCGGTCTCGGTCGAGCCGGATGGGGGCACGGAAGAGGCCGGAGGCCACCGCCCGTTCGTCGCACGGGGGGCTCTCGACGAGCAAATCTTCGATGAAAGCCGCCCGACTTCGGATGAACCCTATCCAGAATTCGACGATCATAGAGACCCTGGTCCGGATATCGATGTATTCCCCCCGTACTACGAATTCGACGCCTATGATTTCGATCGACTGGATTGCCTCGCCCCGGGGCAGAGTAAACACGAGAAGTATCGAGCTTTCGAACTCTTCGATCTGATATTTTCCTATCGAAACATCGGAGAAATTCGGTCGATCGATGCGGGCGATGTCGAATGGATCGGCGAGATGGTCCGGGCGGCTTTCGATGCAGAATGCAGCGATTTCATGAGGCATCTGGACGCCAAGCCGCTGAAGAACTGGGACGACGTCGCCGATGATTTCGTGAGCACGGTGAGAAAAGCGTGGCGGCCGTTCCATTACCGGGGGTTTCCGGTTTTCGGGCACATCATCACCGCCATGCGCAGGATCCTCGACTGGTACGAGGCCGGCGGCGACGTCTCACATCGACCCGATTATGACGAGGTGGCTGGGCGGGCGGGTGTTTCCAGGTGCCCGTGCGCGGTTTCCGTCCAGACCGGTTTCCGGCAGCCGTTCATGAGGTTCGGGGATGGATCCAGCTTCCATCTCGTGAAGGAGGGAATGATCCTCGACGAGCTGGTCACGTTCCTGGCCCGGCCGTTCGGTCGCACCCACTATTCGTTCGAGGAAAACCTCTACTTCGTGCTCGCGGACTCCCGAGCCGAGATGGTCGGCGCCGTCATGTACCCACATGCGGGTAGGCTGGAGATCGTCGGAGCGGAGGGCCGTCGTGTCGGGGAATATTGGGGCCACCTCGAGAATCTGAAACTGGCCCTGTGCTTCGTCGCAGATGGGTATGAGATGGAAGATCTCCCGATCGTCGGCGATCTGATCGAGGCCGGCGTTCCGGACTGCAGTCGTCACGTCGTCCACACGGAGGGAAATCTCGAGGAGATGACGACCGTCTGGCAGCATGGCCTCGTCCACTTCCGGGAGGGGGTGATCTCCGATCTGAATGGCGAGCCTGGCTTCGTCGGCGAACGGACGACGTACATCGACGACGACATCGAGCGCGAGCCGCTCGAATGGCATTTCGAGGAAGGTCTGCCTGTGCCCAAGCACCCGCGGTGACCAACGATCCGTCGCGGTGCGGATGAGACGCTGCGCGTGGAAGGACCCTTGCCCCAGGGATGGGCGTGATACCGAGAAGGTCATCGAGCCGGCGCAATGTCATCCTGCAGTTCGACGGCTCCTTCACCGGCGAGATCATTTCTGGGAGAGGATCGTCGATCGGCATTGAAGGATGATCGCTCGGGGTGCCCCCCGAGCGATGCCGAGTTCGGGAAGGTCTTGCTCACTGACCTCTCAACCCGTCGGGGATCGGGCCCGCCGACCTGCAGAATGATCGCGGTTCACGACGGGGACATCGTGCGTCTCGTGCGTGGATCGCTCAGGCCTCGGAGGGCTCTGCCGCTTCCGGCGCTTCATCAAGGCGATCAGATCCTCGGCGTCGAGAACCTTCCGCCGTACCAGTTCACCGGCGATCACCTCGACCAGGGCGCGTCTCTCCTCGATGATCGAGCGAGCCCTGGTCAGCGCGGCGCGCAGGTCGGCCTCGACGTCCTGGGCGAAGGTCCGATCCATCGCCAGGCGATGGGCGAGCAGGTCCGGGTCATGGTGGAGGAGCCCTCCGGCGAGCCCAAAGGAAGCCCTGGCCATCGCGGCCATCCGTGTCGCCGCGGCGAGATCGGCCACCGCGCCGGCGCCGGGGCCGGCCCCGAGCACCTCGTCGGCCGCCCGGCCGCCCAGCGCGATCGCCACCCGAGTGTCGAGATCCGGCCGGGTATCGCCCGAGGGCTCGCCGACCGCGGTCATGCCGGCGGCCTCGGCGACCGGTACGATCGAGGTCTGGCGCACGGCGGCGCCGAGCGCGAGGGCCACCGCCGTGTGTCCCGCCTCGTGCAGCGCGACCCGCCGGAGTTCGGCCTCGGACCGAAGGTCGGGGGGAATGGCCGCGGCGAGGAGATCGTCGCGGCCGATGGCGCGGCCGGCGGCCTCGGCCGTCCGGCGCGCCGTCTCGATCCATCCGACCACCTGGGCACCAGTCGCCCGACGGACGAGACGAACGATCAGGGCGATGTCGGCGTTGGTCAGGTCCCCTCGGAGATGTTGACGGAAGATCCCGGCGAGATCGTCGCCCTCGGGGATGGCGATCTCGATCACCTGGTCGAACCGCCCGGGCCGGCACAACGCGGGTTCGATGTGGCCGGCGTGGTTGGTCGCGCCCATCAGGAGAACTGCCCGGCCCGAGGCCCGCAGACGGTCGACTTCGAGGAGGCAGCCGGTGATGACGGGCGTCCACCAGTCGGCGCCGCGGGGCGAGAGCCGAGCGCGGCTCGGAAGGGCGTCCAGTTCGTCGAGGAAGAGGATGCAGGGTGCTGTCTCGGTTGCAGCCTGAAAGGTCGCCTGCATGGCTTTGATCACCGCATCGAGGTCGCCGCGGCTGGTCGAGAACCACGACGCCACGCTGGACACGACCAGCGGAACACCGGCCGACCGAGCGATCGACTGGGCGATCGTGGTTTTCCCCGTGCCCGGCGGGCCGGCCAGAATGGCGCCGGTGAGGCGAACCGCGGCGCCGGAGCGCTGCCGAGCGAAGTCCGACACGGCCTGGACCGCCCAGGGCTGCGCCTCACCGTAGCCGACGAGATCCGCGACCAGGGGAGCGTCCGGGAAGCGCAGGGTGACCAGCGATTTGTGGGCCGAGGCGCGCTTCAGACGTTCGATGGCCGCGCGCGCCGTTCCCGGCCGGATGGCCGCCGCGAGATCGTGGAGGCCGAGGCCGACCACGTCCCCGGCCCGCAGGCTGCGCGCCGATCCGTCACAGACGTCGGAGATCACCCGGCGGACGGCTTCCACTTTCGGCACTTCGACGGTGATCCGGATGTCCGCGGTCGCGAGGAACGACGTGGGAAGTTGGTCCGGGGCGCTGGTGACGGCGACGACCGTCCGCCCCCCGGCGAGCGCCATGACCGCCCGCTCCTCGTCGAAGCGGTCGCCCACGGAGCGCTTGCCGATGGTTGCCGAGACCGAAATCACCTTGGCGGCCCGGGCGAGCCTCTCGATCGCCCCGGCGATCGGGGTGATCCAGGTGGCCCCCGGCACCTCGACGATCACGGCGAGGCCGGTGGCCGTGGCGAGGCGCGTCCGCTCCCGCCGGCCGAGGGCGACGGCGACCGAGGCTTCAGCCAGGAGGTCGAGCGCCGCGGTCGGCTTCGAAGACGACAGGAACGCCTCGACGTCGACCCCATCGAGCGACTTCAGATTGGTGAAGGGGCCCTCAGCCATGACGGAACCCTCCGAGCTTCGTGGCGGTGTCGGGATCGTCCGAGGCGACATTCTCCTTGATCACGGGAGAACCGGCCGGGAGGAGGAGGGTCGGCAGAACCGGCAGCAGGGGCAGGACCCCGGGGACCCGCCGAGGCTCGGACGGTTCGCCGTCGTCGACGCGCTTCCACTGGGAGGGCGAAGCGCCTTCGTGGCCGGTCACGAAACGCGTGGCGGCGGACACGGACGCGAACCGGACCGGCCGCAGGACCCTCAGACGGCCGGAATCCGTAGGTTCGAGCAGACCCGCGTAGGAGAGTTCGAGGCGAAGCACGCCCATGGTCCGGGTGCGAGGATCCGGGCCGGGGTCACGGATGATCGACCCGGGCGTGATGACGAAGTCGCGGACGGTTTCGATCATCTCTGCCGCGACGGCCTTCGTATCGAGGCGGAACCGAGCGCCCTGGGGCACGGTCTCGAGAACGACCCCGGGCTCGGTCACCGGACCGGCGAGCCCGTCGCGGGGCGACAGACCCTGAAGTCCGAGGCCGGCGACCTGGATCTGACGGATGGCCGCAGCGCTGAACGCCCTCAGCATCCCGTATTCGGGCGCGGAGACGACGGCACCGGCCGGCACCTGTCCGATGACGGGGACCCCAGCCTGCACGAAGGCGAGGTGAACGGTGCGCTCGATCACCCGGGTCTGGACCTGCGTGAGCCGATCATCGTCGCCGGTGATGGTCACGATCCGCTCCGGCGGGACCACATGGCGGAACTTCGGATCATGGAGACGGGACGCGACCGAAGAGCCGGACTGGCCGACGTAGGCGTGGACCCGGTCTCCGAGGCGCCAGGACGCGACGTAGACGCCGGGGACGTCGACGGCACCGAAGCGGACGAAGGCGTCGATCGCCGTCGCATCCGCCGTCTTGACCACCGGCGTCGGTTCACGAAGCGCGACGACGGCCGCGCCGGAGAGGAGCGAACGGGGCTCGGACGCCGTCTGCGGCGCCGAGTACGCAGGTTGGAATTTGGACATGGGAAGTCTCCCGCCGAGCCGGTCGGGCCGGGCTCGGATCGATCTCGATGGCGATGAGGGGGCGGGTCAGCCGCGGCGGCGGAGCCGGCGGCAGACGGCGCGGCAGAGCCGCGTGCCGCCGAGGTCGCAGCCGGGGATCTCCGGAGGGAGCCTGACGGGCAGCGGCATCGCGTCGATCGAGAGGCGGGAAGGGTGGGGATTGCGGTGGCGCAACGGGGCGCCGATGATCGTCTTGGTCATGAGGCACCTGGTTCCATCTGGTTGGTTCGTGATCAGACCGTCGGCGGGGTGCCAGCCCCGGCGGCGGTCGCCCCTAGGGCGACCGTTGGTCCAATCGATCGGACGGGTGTCCGACGGAGATGAGCCTGGCAGCTCCTAGAACAGGAGTCACGCGGGATCCAATTCATTGGTTAACAATTTGTTAAATTGACGTCATCGGCGCTCATTTCCCAGAAAATAAAGAACCATTCCGTCGATGAGACCTTCTTCGATGCCTGGACGAAGATCGAGGCTGTGATGCCAATATCTGGGTCGGTCGTGTCGAACCGTCGATGAACATCACCTCGCCGGTTTCGCCTCCCCAGAGGGCTCCCATCCGAGACGTGCCAGTTCGTCACGGAGGTAGTCGTTTTCGGCCTGGACGCGACGGATCTCGTCGGCCGCCCTCGTCCTCAGTGCGGCGGAGGCTTCCCGATCGGCATTGATCTGGTCGGCGGTTTCGGCGGCGCAGCGCGCGCGGTAGGCGTCCATCTCACGGTGCATCTCCGCCTCGCGCCGCACCCATTCCGCCTGCCGTTCGGCCTCGGCCTTCCGCTCGGCCTCCTGGGCCCGCCGGCGTGCCATCACTTCGGCCCGGGTCAGCCGCAGCCGCCGAGGTCCGACACGGTCGAGACCACAGGGGGCGCCGACCGCGGCGTAGTAGGCGTCCTGCAGGTCGACCGCGGCGCCACGAAAGGCCTGGCGATACTCTGCGCGACTACCGCCGGCCCGGCGCTTCTCCGCCTGCACCCGATGCGGCTCCGAGATCGTCTCGACCGTGAGGACCCCTGTCGGATCGAGGGGCGGAACGGCGAAGAGGTGGAGATGCGGGTAGGGCTCGTCGACATGTTCGACGACACCGAGGAGTGCGTCGCCCCAGAGCTGACGGAAGAAGCCGATGGTCAGTGACCGCCACGCCTCATACCGTGCGCGGCTTTCGGGTGAGCCGAAGGTCACATCGGTCGGCTCCGGCCACGATGCGACGGCGGTCATCAGGACCAGGCTCGCGACCGAGACCGCGCGTCCGAGACGGTCGTGTCCTGCGGCGACGCGATCCCGTAGAACCATCTCGATCTCGGTCGGCGACCGACCGAAGCGGACGATCGGCGGCTGGGGCGCGTCAAGGTGGCGACAGGCGGTCGGTACGCGGGCCGCCTCGGCGAGAATGTCCGAAGCACCGAATTTTCCTCGCTTACGTGATAATGAATAGCCATCGATGTGTAGAAACTGTGTGGTCATGATCGGCTCCTTCTCGGTGATCGTGGAGCTGATGAAAGCAAGAAGCAAACACTCCTAGTCGGTTATATTAGGCAGACAAAATCGAGAGCTGCCGTGTGGGATGCCACAGCTCATCAGCTGTGGGGCGCCGCAATCTTTTCGGGTCGGAGGCCCGAATAGACGAATGCGGGATGACCGAACTGCGGAGGCGATGGGCGCCGAATTCTCAGAGTTGGGCATCGAAATCTGATTTCGACAGTCAACTAATTGATATATAATGGGATTTCGCAAAGAAAAGTTTTTTCGACGTCATTTTGACGTTGGTTCGACGTCAGTCCGAGTTGTTGCAGGGATCCATGGGGCGGGCGGCGAGACGCCGCCCGCTGGGCGTGGTGAGAAGAGGAGCGTTCGCAGCAGATTGCGCTCACGACCAGTACGCCCGTCCAATGTTGACAGCGGGAAAAGTCGTCATAGTAAGATCACGTGATGACGCGGTTTCAATGTTGACAGACGCAAAGAGACGGTGTGTACCGGCTCATGAAATTCGACCTCTCTCGAATTTTATGAGCATTGCGACTTCGCTGACCGGCGCTCCTGAGAGGTTTACATATTGATGCTCGAAAATTTGATGTCGAGTCGTCTGCTGCTGGAGAGTTTCTTGAGTGACTATGGAACCCCGTGGTTCGCCGGGACGATCACCGGCGCGAAGCCGCCGCCAAGCGTGCGGAAGTTGGTTGTCTGGCCGCGATAGAGCCGGGCGGCGGTCAGGAGGATCTCGCCGGCGTGGGTGTAGAGGCGGATGTCGGCCTTGCGCTCGGTCGGGACGTCGTCGACCAAGACGTTGCGACGGCTCGGCACTGCCAGACGCTGGGCCACGTGGTGGCCGTCGGCGACGATGCGCTCCCAGACGCCTCGCGTCGTCTTGTCGCCGCGATAGACCGCCTTGCCGGCATGGCCGCCGGTCGGCTTGAAATAGTAGGAGGCGCGGTCGCGCCACAGGGCCTCGGCGTTCGCCGCGGTCACGGCGACGGTGGTGGGGACGGCGCCGAGGGCGTCGAGGTCGGCCGGCGCGAGACCGAAGCCGGCCATCGCCTGCGGGTCCGACAGGACGACGAGATTGCGCTTGTCGGCATAGAGTGCATGCGCCCGAGGGGCCGGGGTGACCACGGCGTCGCCGGCGAGATGGGCGTCGTGCAGGGCGCGATGCTCGGGGGCGGCGAGCGCGAAGTCGACGAGGCGGTCATAGACGAGATCGATGGCGCGGTCGCCCGCCCACAGCCGGCCATCGCGATGGACGAGGTCGCGCGGGTCGGCGATCACCGCGTCGTAGCCGTGCCGCTCGAACATCGCCCGGGCGAGGCGGAACTCCCAGTAGAGTGGCTGGTCGATCGGGTCGTCGTCGACGATGGCGATCGTGCGCAGCGGCGTCGTCCGCCCCTGGCGACGCCATTCACTCTCGAACATGGCGACGATGCGGGCCTCGAGGTCGCCTTCGGGCGACAGGCCGGTCGCCGCCTCGACCTCGCGGCAGCAGGCGGTCTGCGCGGCGCTCGCCAAGGCGCAGAGGAAGGCGCCGCCGGCGTTGGTGTTGACCTCGATCAGGCGGGGGCCTTCGGGGGTCAGATGGAAGTCGTAGCCGGTGAAGACGCCGATCGGACCGGGATCGAAGCGGGTGATGTCGGGAGCCCATGAAAGCACGCGCTCTCGATAGGCCGGGTTTGCCACCGCATGCTCGATCGCCGCGACAACCGCGACCATGGCCGCGTGATCGGGCTGGGAGACGAAGACCGGGACGGTCGAGAAGAGGTTGGTCATCGCCGCGCGCGGCACGACGCCACCGCAGCGGCGATCGATCTCGTCCCACAGGTGCTCGCGATCGACCTCGATGCAGAAGCAGTCGGCGTTGAGCCGATCGATCAGCGACGGCGCGACGGTCGGGGTGGCGAGAGCGGTCATCGGATACCTCGTCGGGGTCTTCGCTGCGGCGCGGGCGAGCCGATCGTCGTCAGGCGGGGCGGCTGTCGCCCGAGACGGCGGCGCCACGGTCGGCGTCATCCTTCACCGGGAGGCTCTCGATGAGGATCGCGCGGGCGCTGTCGCCGTTGATCGGGGACAGGACGTCGAAGACGCGATCAGCCATCGTAGTTCTCTTCGCTGGATAGGCGGCCCGCCGCGCAGGCCGAGGGGGGCACCGCGTCGAGATCGGCGCAGACCAGCGGATTTCCTCGGCAGCAGTCGTGCAGGAGGAATTCGGCGAGCGCGGCGATGCTCTCCGTCCGCACCCGGTAGATGATCGATCGGCTGCGGCGTTCCGCCGTGATCAGGCCGGCCCTGGTCAGCACCGCGAGATGGGTCGACAGGGAATTCTGCGGAACTTCGAGACGACGCGCCGCTTCGCCGGCAGGCAGTCCCTCCGGCTCGTGAGTGATCAACAGTCGGAAGACGGCGAGCCGCGTCGACTGCGACAAGGCGGAGAAGGCGAGCAGGGCGTGCTTTTCATCCATATATCGACGATACTCGATATATGGATGATTTGGCAATCGGCCAGTGGGGCCACCCGTGCCGGCTGGAAGCGGTCGAAAGCCGCCGACCGGCGGCGGGCCGGTCCAGCCCGTGTCCTTGCATCACGCCCTGGTTCGGAGTCACGATGGTCGCGGCATCGGCGCGACGAAGCGAAGCATGCCATCGCGACGTACTTCGCCGATCGATCGACGCGTACCCGAGAGAATTCGACGACACAGTCGAACGCGGGGGGAGGAAATGCCGACAGACGACGGCTCATCGCCGGTCGAACGGACTCGCTTGACCCGACGTTCCATCGTCCTCGGGGCGGCGGCGGCCGCGACGCTCGCCCGGCCGGCGATCGCGCGGGCCGGGTTCGGCCGCACCGTGAAATTCGGTCTCACGCCGGTCTTCCTCACCAACGATCTCGTCCTGCTCGACGGCCTGAGGAAGTACCTCGCCGAGGCCTCCGGCTTCGAGGTCGAGCTGGTGCAGCGCAAGACCTATCAGGAGATCGTCTCCCTCCTCGTCTCCGACAACCTCGACCTCGCCTGGATCTGCGGCTACCCCTACGTCGCCTTCCGCGACCGGCTGGAACTGGTGGCGGTGCCGCAGTGGCGGGGGCGACCGCTCTACTCGTCCTACCTGATCATCACCAACGGCCGGATCGTGAAGAGCCTGTCGGAGCTGCGCGACGACATCCACGCCTTCTCCGACCCCGACAGCAACTCCGGCTATCTGGTCACCTGCGCTTCGTTGATGGCGATGGGGCAGCGCCCCGAACAGTTCTTCCGCCGCTCGATCTTCACCCACGGCCACCGCAACGTCGTCCGCGCCGTCGGCAGCGGCCTCGCCATGAGCGGCAGCGTCGACGGCTACGTCTGGGAGGTGCTGGCCGAGACCGAACCGCACCTGACGGCGCGGACGCGGATCATCGCCCGCTCCGAGCCGCTCGGCTTCCCGCCGATCGCCTGTTCGCGGCGGCGGGCCCACGCGCCCGAGCTGGCGGCAGTCCGTCAGGCGCTCCTGGTGATGGGGAACGATCCACTCGGCAAGCCGCTGCTCGACATGTTGCGGCTCGACGGCTTCGTGCCGGGCGAGGCCTCGCTCTTCGACGGCATCGCCGAGATGGCGCGGATCGTACGGAGTGCCACCTGATGGCGAGCCTGCTCGCGCGACTGCGGCGCCCACCCAAGAGTTGGCCGATCTCGATCAAGGTGCCGGCGCTCGCCGCGGTGCTGATGATCCTGGTCGGCACGCTGTTCACCAACCAGGTGCTGCACCGCTTCGACGCGACCCAGCAGAAGCATCTGCGCGAACTGTCGAACGCCTATCTCGACGGCCTCACGGCGGCGATCCTGCCGCATCTCCTGCAGCACGACACCTGGGAGATCTTCGACGCGCTCGAACGCGCCGCCCACGGCTATCGCGGTCTCGACCTCGCCTGGACGACGGTGGCGCGCGCCGACGGGACGGTGCTCGCCTCGAGCGATCCCGGCCTGTTTCCAGTCGACTCGCGCCTGCCCGAGCCGACGATCGTGCGCTTCTCCGGCGGGACCGACCTGATCGTCTCGGCGACCGGCGCGCGCGCCCTCCTCGGGCGACGGCTGGTCCACCAGGACCGGGAGGTTGGCGGCATCTACGCCGAGATCGACATCGCCCGCCTCGCCGCCGAGCGCAACGACGTGCTGGTGTCGCTGATCGCCACCAACACGGCGGTGATCTTCGTTCTCGCCGCCCTCGGATACGTCGTCGTCCGGCGCATGATGAAGCCGGTCGCGACCCTCACCGCCTATCTCGGGCGGGGACGAACCGGCAGTCCAGAGCGCATCCCCGACCACCACGCCCCCGACCCCGAGAGCGAGTTCGGCCGCCTCTTCTCCGCCTACAACCGCATGGCCCGCGCCGTCGACGAGCGCGAGGCGATGGGCATCCGCCTCGCCGAGGAGGAGAAGCTCGGCAGTCTCGGTCGGCTCTCGTCGGCGATCGCCCACGAGATCAACAATCCGCTCGGCGGCCTCTTCAATGCGCTCGACGCGCTGAAGCGCCATGGCGACAAGGAACGCGTCCGCCAGACGTCGATCAGTCTGCTCGAGCGCGGTCTCCAGGGCATCCGCGACGTCGTCCGCTCGGCGCTCCACATTTATCGGACCGACGAAGCGCGGCGATCGCTCGGCCCGGCCGACCTCGAGGACCTCCGTCTGCTGATCAAGCCCGAGCTGAAACGGCGCCGTCAGACGCTGAAGTGGCAGAACACACTGGCGGCCGAGACCAGCCTGCCGGCGGTCGCCGTTCGCGACATGGCGCTCAATCTGCTGCTCAACGCCTGCAAGGCGACGCCGGACGGCGGCACCATCTCCTTCGCCGCCCGCGACGGCGGCGACGGGCTGCGCTTTTGCGTCGCCGACGAGGGCGCCGGCATGCCGGAGCGGACCAAGCGCTACCTCGAGGCGGCCGCCACCGCCGGGGCGCCGATCGAGGATCGGGCCGGGCTCGGCCTGTGGATGGTCCGCCGCCTGATCGACGAATGCGACGGGACGATCACGGTCGAGGCCGCCGAGGGGCGCGGCACCCGGATCTCCGTCTTCCTACCCACCGTTACCGCCGAGAGGGTGCGCGATGTGGCTTGAGGGGCGCAGGATCGCCATCGTCGAAGACGATCCGCTGATGGGCGAGTCGCTGGTTCAGAGCCTGTCGCTGGAGGGCGCCGACGTCGACTGGTGGACGACCGGGGCCGAGGCGCTCGAGGGGATGCGGCGCAGCCACCCGGATCTGGTGGTCTGCGACATCTGCCTTCCCGACGTCAGCGGCGAGGCGCTCTACCTCGATCTGGCGCGCCACGGCAAGGTCCCGCCCTTCATGTTCGTCACCGGCCACGGGACGGTCGACCAGGCGGTGTCGTTGATCCGCGCCGGCGCCGGCGACTATCTGGCCAAGCCGTTCGAGATGCTGAAGTTCCTGGAGCGGGCGAGCGCCCTGTTGCACGGCACCACGCCGTCGGCGGAGCGCGGCGCGCTCGGCGTCTCGCCGGCGATGCGGCAGGTCGAGAAGATCCTCGAACGGGTCGCGGCCAAGACCACGCCCGTTCTCGTCCTCGGCGAGACCGGTGTCGGCAAGGAGGTCTGCGCCCGATATCTGCACGAACGCGGGCGGGGGCACGAGCGACCCTTCATCGCGGTCAACTGCGCCGCGATCCCCGCCGAGCTGATGGAGAGCGAACTCTTCGGCCACGAGAAGGGGGCGTTCTCGGGCGCCACGGCGTTGCATCGCGGCTATGCCGAACGGGCTCGCGACGGCACGCTGTTCCTCGACGAGATCGGCGACATGCCGCTCGCCATGCAGGCGAAGCTGCTTCGGCTGATCGAGGATCGCTGCTTCACCCGCGTGGGCGGCGAACAGACGGTACGTTTCGGCGCCAACGTCGTCTGCGCCACCAACAGCCGGCTGGAGCAGGCGGTCGCCGCCGGGCGCTTCCGCCAGGATCTGTTCTATCGGATCAACGTCGTCACCGTCTCGGTGCCGCCGTTGGCGCAGCGGCGGGACGACATTCCCTGGCTGATGCAACGCTTCCTCGATCGCTTCCGCGAGGAGGCGGCGCAGCCGATCCACGGCTTCAGCTCGCTCGCCGAGCAGGCGGCGCTCGAGCATGGCTGGCCGGGCAACGTGCGCGAGCTGCGCAATCGGGTCGAGCGCGCCGTGCTCTTCGCCACCGGCAAGACCATCATGCCGAGCGACCTCTTTCCCGAGCGCTACGGCCAGGAGGTGGAGTCGCCGCGGCCGCGGTCGCTGCGCATCGCCCGCGACGACGCCGAGCGGCGCCAGATCGAGCGGGTGCTGGAGGAGACCGGCGGCCAGATGCAGGAGGCGGCACGCCTCCTCGACGTCTCCCGCACGACGCTGTGGGAGAAGATGAAGCGCCTCGGCATCGTCGTGCCCGACGACGCCTGATCGCCCCGCGCGTCCGGATATCGGAACGCCCGCGGCGGCCGACGTTCGGATTTCCGAACGCTCCCGTGGGGACGCACACCGGAATTCGACGATTTCCAGAGCGCGCGGGCTTGGCACCGGCCTTGCTCCTGTTCTCCCCGAAGACCGCGCCAAGCGGCTCGTGGGGAGGAAGACCGTGGAACGATCGGCCCGCATCGACGCGGCGGAGGGCGACCCGTCACGACGCATCGCCGTGCTCGACGCGGCGGCGTGTCTCACCGTCCGCTGGCCGGCCGGGCGATGTGCCGCCTGCGCCGAAGCCTGCCCGGTCGAGGCGATCGCCGTCGGCGAACGCAGCGTCGCGATCGACCCGCGCCGCTGCGACGGTTGCGGTGCCTGTTCCGCCGCCTGCCCGACGGCGGCGCTCGCCACCCCGATCGACGACCTCCTGCGTCCGGCGACGTTGATCCTCGAATGCGCTCGCGTGCCGGAGAGACACCGCGTCGCCGCCGCCACCGTGGTTCCTTGCCTCGGCGCGCTCGGGACCGATCACCTCGTCGCCCGGGCGGAGATCGCCGCCGGCACGACCCTCGTCGTCGACCGCGGCTGGTGCGCCGATTGCCGACGCGGCGGCACGGCTGAACCGTGGAGCGGCGCCGTGGAGGCGCTGACCGCCCTCCTCGGCGTGCTCGGGCAGAGCCGCGGGCACGCCTTCGAGGTCGCGACCCGGCCGCTGCCGCGCGGCGAGGCCCTGCCGGCGCGGACCGACGTCGAGGAGAAGGAACGCCCGTCGCGGCGCGCCCTCTTCACCCGTCTGATTCGACCGGCACCGACGCCGATCGTGGCCGAGGGCCGCGCCCTCCGGCCCGCCCGGCTCGCCACCGCGAGGCTCTCCGATCGGGCCGAGCGGCTGCACCGCCTCGCCGGGGGCGCGGAACTGCCGGCCCGGCTCTTCCCGTCGGTGACGGTCGCCGAGACCTGCTGCGGCAATGCCACCTGTGCCCGGGTCTGCCCGACCGGGGCGCTGGAGAGCCGCCACACGAGCGAGGTCGATCGGCTCGATCTCGATCCGACGCTGTGCATCGGCTGCGGCGCCTGCGCCGCCGCCTGCCCGACCGGCTCCGTCGCGGTGACGGCCGAGGGCGAGGGAGCGATCGACGGCCGCATCGAACTGCGTCGGCGCCCACTCACGGTCTGCGTGCGCTGCGACGCCACCTTCGTGCCCGAGGGTTCGGAGGCGGTCTGCGGCGCCTGCCGCAAGGACGAGACCCTGGCGAGTTTCGCTCATGCACTCGTGCGCCGGCGGCCCACGGCCGACGCGCGCGATCGAGACGCCGCCCGCGATGGGGGAACGCGGGCGGAAGAACGACACCCCCGATAGGCGAGGAGAACGCGATGGACGATCAGAACCTCTCGACCACGCGCAGGCGGTTCCTGCAGACCACCGGCGCGACCGGTGCGCTGGCGGCGACGGCGACGACGGTCGGCCTGCCGCTCGGCGACGACACGGCGCAGGCGCAGGGCGCCGCGAGCGGGGCGACCAAGATCACCAAGAGCATCTGCCATCAGTGCCCGGCGCGCTGCGGCATCGACGTCTACACTACCAACGGCCGCGTCCACGCGATCTACGGCTCGCCCAATCATCCGATCGCCAACGGCAAGCTCTGCCCGAAGGGGCCGCTCGGCATCTACGTGCTCTACGACCCCGACCGGTGGAAGAGCCCGATGAAGCGCACCAACCCGAAGAAGGGGCGCAACGAGGACCCGAAGTTCGTTCCGATCTCGTGGGACGAGGCGCTGCAGACCGTCGCCGATCGGCTCAACACGCTGCGCGACAAGGGCGAGAGCCATCGCTTCTCGCTGTGCTTCGGCCGCGGCTGGGGCGCCTCCTGCGCCGGCCTGCTCGGAACCTTCGGTGACCTCTACGGCTCGCCCAACGTGCCGATCGGCCACTCGTCGATGTGCTCGGACGGCTCGATCCTGTCCAAGCAGTGCACCGACGGCAACGCCTCCTACAGCGCCTACGACTATCGCAACTGCAACTACCTCCTGATGTTCGGGGCGAGCTTCCTCGAGGCCTTCCGGCCCTACAACAACAACATGCAGGTGTGGGGTTACATCCGCGGCGAGAAGACGCCGAAGACGCGGGTCACCGCCGTCGACGTCCACCTCAACACCACGCTGGCCGCCGCCGACCGCGGCCTGCTGATCAAGCCCGGCACCGACGGCGCCCTCGCCCTGGCGATCGCCCACGTCATCCTCACCGAGGGCCTGTGGGAGCGCTCCTTCGTCGGCGACTTCAAGGACGGCGTGAACCGCTTCAAGGCCGGCCAGACGGTCGACCCGGCGAGCTTCGAAGAGAAGTGGGTCAAGGGCCTCGCCGAGTGGTGGAACATCGAGCTGAAGGACCGCACGCCGAAATGGGCGGAGGGCATCACCAGCATCCGTGAGCACAACATCCTGGCGACGGCGCGCGAGTTCGGTTCGACCCGCCCGGCCATTGCGCTCTTCGAACGCGGCGCCCACGCCCATTCGAACGGCATCATGAACGGCATGGCGATCCACACCCTCAACGCCCTGGTCGGATCGCTCTACGCCAAGGGCGGGCTGATGTACCAGATGGGTCCGTCCTACGGCGCCATGCCGGTCGACGAGAAGGCCTACATGGACGACTACGCCCAGAACGGGGCGTGGAAGAAGCAGCCGCGCATCGACCTCAAGGGTCACGTCGACGGCTATCTGCTCGCCAAGAACATGCTGCAGGAGGTCGGCCCCAACCACCTCAAGGGCAAACCCTACAAGCTCGATACGGTGATGTTCTACCTCACCAACCCGATCTTCACGGCGCCCAACGGCCAGCAGTGGGAAGAAGCGCTGAAGGACGTGTTCGTCATCGACACCTCGCCCTTCCCGAGCGAGACCGGCCACTTCGCCGATCTCATCCTGCCCGACCACACCTATCTCGAACGCCTCCAGGACGCGCCGACCTATCCCTTCCAGGGCTGGCCGATGGCCCAGCTGCGCGTACCGGCGATCAAGCCGCTCTACGACACCAAGTACTTCGGCGACACGCTGATCGAGATCGGCAAGCGCATCAAGGGCAAGACCGGCGAATACTACAAGGCCCTGGGCAATACCGAGAACGTCATCCGGCATCTCGCCAAGGGCTTCGAGAAGGACCCCGGCGACAACGGCGTCAACTCCTTCGAGAGCTGGGTGGAGCAGGGCGTCTGGTACAAGAAGCCGTACCTCTGGCAGCAGATCGGCGGCGACTTCTTCGAGTGGGACGGCAAGGCCTACGCCAAGCCGATGTCGGCCGACGACGTCAAGGCGAAGCTCTTCAAGACGCCGAGCGGCAAGTTCGAGATCCGCTCCGGCTATCTCGAGAAGAACATCGACTGGGTCGCCGAGAAGACCGGGCGCGACAAGGCGCGGCTGATGTTCCCGGTGTGGGAGGAGCCGAAGCATCCGGGCGGCGGCGATCTCTACCTCGTCTCCCCCAAGACGGCGATGCACGCCGAAGGACGCGGCGCCAACATCCCGATGGCGATCGCCCACCAACAGCCGGTGGTCGGCGGCCGCAAGCAGGTCTTCGTCGAGATCAACCCGGTGACCGCCAAGGCCCGCGGCATCTCCGACGGCGACGTCGTCAAGATCAAGTCGGCGGCCGGCCAGATCGAGGTGCGCTGCCGGCTCTACGAGGGAACCCGCCCCGACACGCTGGTGCTGCCGATGGAATACGGCCACTGGGCCGGCGGGCGTTGGTCGAAGAACGTCTTCGGCGGGCACTGCGGTCACGCCACGGTCAATCAGTCCGACCGTGTGACCGGCCAGTGCAACTACTACACGACAAAAGTCACCGTCGAGCGCGCCTGACGCGAGGGAGGGATGTCGTCATGACGAAATGGGGAATGGTCATCGACCTGGAGAAGTGCACCGGCTGCCAGGCCTGCACCACGGCCTGCGCGATGGAGAACAACCGGCTGCCCGGCGAGAACTGGCAGGACGTACTCTTCTATCACGAGGGCACCTATCCGAACGTCAACCTCTCGTGGCTGCCGCGTCCGTGCATGCACTGCGAGAACCCGTCCTGCGTCGCGGTCTGTCCGACCAAGGCGACCTGGAAGACCGAGGATGGCGTCGTCCTCGTCGACTGGAACAAGTGCATCGGCTGCAAGTACTGCATGATCGCCTGCCCCTACGGTGTGCGCTTCTACATGGACGAGAAGGCGACGATCGAGCCGGACACCCGCGCCGCCTTCCCGGGCGACGGCACACGCTCGTGGAACCCGCCCTATCGCATGCCCGACGCGATGGAGGACCCGTCCAAGGGCATCGGCATCCAGCCGCACGGCGTCGTGTCGAAATGCACCTTCTGCTACCACAAGATCTCCAAGGCGCCGAAGGGCGTCGCCGATCTCGACGAGGCCAATCCGGCCACCCGTGAGCACACGCCGGCCTGCGTGCGGACCTGCGCACCGAAGGCCCGCTACTTCGGCGACCTCGACAATCCCGAGAGCCGGGTCAGCCAGCTGATCGCCGACAAGGGCGGCGTCCGGCTCAAGGAGGAGACCGGCAACAAGCCGCAGGTCTACTACCTGTCCGGCGGCGGTGCTCCCGTCGTGCCGGGCCAGCGTTCCAACAAGAAGGCGTGAGGGAGGCGACCATGACGACCGCACAAGCCACGTTCAAACCCGGACTTCATCTCGCAGTCGCCGCCGTCGGCCTGATCATCGCCGCCGGCTATGCCTTCAGCCAGTTGGCGGGGGCCGGCCATGCCTCGTTCAACACGACCAACCTCGGCGTCGTGTGGGGCCTGCCGGTCGTCGTCTACGACTACTTCCTGCTCACCTCGACGGGACTGGTGCTGGTCGCCAGTCTGTCGCTGGTGTTCGGCCTCCGCGACTTCGATCCGCTGGTCGAGCGCTGCATCCGGCTGGCGATCGCCGGCCTGGTCGGCGGCGTCGCGGTGCTGTTCCTCGAGCTCGGCCATCCGTTCCGGGCGCTCCTGACGGCTCCCTTCGCCCTGCAGACGGCCTCGCCGCTGTTCTGGAAGATCCTCTGCGTCGGGGCCTACACCGTGGTGCTGGTGCTCCTCGCCCTCGACCTCAGCGGCCGCGGTACGGTCGGCGTCGGCCGTCGGACGCTCGGCATCGCCGCCACCGCGTTGGCGCTGCTCGTCACCCTCATCGCCGGTTCTGTCTACGGCATGATGGCGATGCGGCCGTTCTGGTTCGGCGGCGAGACGCCGGTCGCCTTTCTCATCGAGTCGTTCATCGGCGGCATCGCCTTCACGGTGTTCTTCACCTACCTCGCCTACGGCTTCTCCGACGCCGGCATGCCGGCCGGGCTGAAGGCGCTGCTCGGCGGGCCGCTCGCCAAGCTGCATGCGGCGGTGATCGCGCTCCACCTGATGTTCGTCCTCGGGCGGGCGATCACCGGACTGTGGAGCAACGCCGAGGGCCTGCAGGTGTGGCAGTACATCACAGCGCAGCCGCTGTTCTACGTCGGTCTCCTCGGCGGCACGGTCCTGCCGCTGATCCTGATGGCGATGCCGTCGACGCGGACCAGGGCCTCGGCGCAGATCGTCGCGGCGCTCCTGGTGATGATCGGCCTGCTGATCAGCCGCTACGAGTTCATCATCGGCGGCCAGCAGGTGCCGATGTTCAAGGGCAGCTGGGCGAGCGGTCTCGTCCACTATGCCCCGTCGCCGACCGAATGGGCACTGCTCGTCGTCGCCGTGGCGCTCGCCAACGTCGTCTACGCGCTCGCCGAACGGTGGTCGAGTTCGCGCAACGGCTGAACCGCCATCGCGACCGGCGGGCCGCCGCCCGCCGGTCGATCTCCCCATCCCTCCGAGAGGACGACATGACCCGCGCCCAGGCCGTTCGTTTCGCCGCCAGACGCGACTTCTGGCTCTGCATGGCCCGCGCCTTCGCGGCACCCGGCGGAGAGGCCTTCCATGCCGCCTTCGCCGGCGCGTTGCCGGAGGATCTCGCCGCGATCACCGAAGAGATCGGCCTCGACGTCGCCGGGGACATCGAGGCGTTCACCGGCGAGGTCTGGACCCTCGCCGACGACGTCGCGCTGCAGCGCCTCCACGCGGCGCTGTTCTCCACGCCTCCCGCTCCTGTCTTCATCAACACGGCGATCTATGTCGACGGCGCCTTCCTCGGCGAGAGCGAGTTCGACATCGGCCGCATCTACGAACGCCACGGCTTCGTCCGCGATCCGGCGTTCCACGATCTCAACGACCACGTCTCGGTCCAGTTCGAGTTCCTCGCGGCGCTCCTGGATCGTGCCGTCGCCCTGGCGAGCAAGGGTGAGGACATCGAGGCGCTCGCCGCCGCCGCCGAGGCGGAGCGCTTCCTGCGCCGGCATCCTCGCCGTTGGATCGGCCCGTTCCTGAAGACCCTCCAGGAGGCGTGCGTCGCGCACGATCTGGCGAAGCCGCATCTCCATCTCGCTCGGATCGTCTGGGCGATGATCGAACACGAGATGGAGAGCGGCATCACCCGCTTCGAGGCGGAGATCGAACGCCCGCTGCCGGAGGGTTCGGCACGCGGCGTCGGCGAGGTGACGGCGGAGGATCTCGCCGAGATCGCCGACCGGCTGGTCGCCGCCGGCCTCACCATGGATCACGTCACCAGCCAGCCCGGATGGTCGGACGAGGTCTATGCCCGGCGCCGCGGCGCCCCGCCGTCATGACCGCGTCCCGCTCCGTGGTGACGGCCGTCGCCGTGGCGATCGCCGTCGCTCTCCTCGGCGGGACGGCGGCGACCCAGCCGCGCCTGGGCCTGTGCGCCGGCGACGATGCTCCCGGGCCGGTGACGGCCCCGGCGACCCCGGTTCCGCCGGGGCGCATCGTCATGGACGGCCCGAGTCCTGCCCCGGGGGTACTACCGCTCACGTCGCTACCGGGTCCGGTTCCGGGAACCGGCGCCACGCCGCTTCCTCCCGGCGCGGAGACCGGAAAGTGAGACGCCGGGCGGTCGTTGCCGGAGTCGTGTTGGCCTCGACCCTGTCGATCGGCGTGGCCCGGGCCGAGATGGAGGATCGTGGCTACGCGACGACATCGCCGGCGCTCGACGCCGAAGAGGCGGAGCGGGTGCGGCGTCGCATCGCCGACGAGGTGGCGCGCGAGGCCGAACGGGCGCACGAGCGGGCGCGACGCGACGCGGAGGCGGAACGCCTCGCCGCCGAAGCGCGGGCGGCGCGCCCGCTCGGCGTTCGTCTGGTCGAGGACCGCTGTACCGCCTGCCACGGCCTCGAGCGGATCGAGGCGACGCGCTACGGCCGGCTCGGCTGGCACTTCACCGTGGTGCGCATGCGGTTGGTCAACGGCGCCCGCCTCGACGATGGGGAGGCGTGGGCCGTCGCCGAACATCTCCACGACGTCCACCGAGCCTCGCTCTCCTGGCAGATCCTGGAGTGGGTCGCCCTCCTCGCCGTGGTCGCCACGCCGGTGGCGATCCTGCGGCTGTCTCATCGGCGTCGCGCGGCGCGAACGACCGTGGGAGCGCCGGACCCGGAGGCGTGAGCGTCGGGCGGCGCGAGACGAAACGAGACGAGGGGGCTTTCGCCCCCTCGCCGGTCCCCCCTCGTCGGGTGGTTCGACCGTTTGGTGCTCCGACCGGTCAGTGCTCGTGCCAGCCGGTGATCATCATCTTGAAGAGACTGGAGACCTTGGTCCCGGTGGTTCCGAGGTAGATGTGGGCGATCATGAAGGAGACGATCAGCACCGCCGTCAGGTAGTGGAGCAGCGCCACCGGCACCAGCCCGTCCATGCCCATCACCCGCTTCGGAGCGAAGTCCGGCCACAGGAAGATCAGACCGGTGACGATCAGGATCGGCATCAGGAGATACATGACGATCCAATAGATGATCTGCTGCAGCGAGTTGAAGTTGGCCTCGGCGGTCGGCGGATAGGGATGCGGCGCGCCGCGGAAGATGCCCCAGCAGTAGAAGACGATCTGGTTCTTGCAGCGTTCGACGAAGCCGCCGGGCTTGGGCACGTACTGCCACCAGTTGCCGGTGACGACGTTGGCGACGACGAAGACGAGGTAGAGCGCGGCGAGCGCCAGACCGGCGATGTCGTGGATGCGGGCGGAGAGTTCGAAGGGCACCAACGGCAGTTTCGGATCGGCGAAGTGCAGGCTCGCCCCGGTGATCGTCAGCAGGAGGATCAGAGCGGCATTGGTCCAATGCCAGAGCCGGATCCACAGCGGCAGGATGAAGACACGGTCGCTCATTTGACACTCCTACGGCCGAGGGCGGCGAGGATGCGGATCAGTCCGTGGCCGAGGACACCGGCGAACACCAGACCGATCAGGACGAGACCGAAGCGGTCGAGATGGGTGTTGCGGGTGGCGCCGATCACGTAGGAATTGCCCAGGACCGCGCTGTTGAGGAAGCCGAGTTCGGCACTCTCGGTCTCGGCGACGTGGCGATAGAGACCGGTCCTCAGCGCCGAGTCCTGGCTGTGGCAGGTGACGCAGTCCCGCTGCGCCTTGTCCTTGCCGAGGATCTCGTGGGAGATCGCCAGCGTCCGCGTCGGCGAGACCGGGGTGTGGCACTCGACGCAGCGCACGGCGTTCCAGTGCAGCTTCGTGTTGGGCAGCCAGGCGTGGATGGCGTCGATGTCCGGGCGTTTCTTGGCCGGCGTGAGCTTGCCGCCGAAGGCCGCGAACTTCTCGTCCGACTGGTGGCAGGAGAGGCACATGCCGTTGTCCTGCGCGACGATCTTCGCCGGCTCCTTGAGCTTGGCCGCGGTCTGATAGACGTGCGGATCGTGGCAGGTGCTGCAGGTGAACTTCTCGCTCAGGTTCTTCGAGTGCACGCTCTTGGCGACCTGGGCGTCGACGTGCCACGACTTCTGGGCATGACACTCGTTGCAGTCGAGCGTCTCGGCCTTGCCGGGGACCGCTTGGGCCGGTCCCTTGTGCGGCCAGTCGCGATAGCCGCCGACGTGGCAGGTCTTGCAGGCCATGCCGGCGTGGTTCGACCGGTCGTATTTCGCCGGATCGGTCAGCGCCTCGGACAGCGCCTTGATGTCCATGCCCGGCCGTGGCGGCTTGTGCAGCGCCGCCTCGGTGTGACAGGCGAGACATTCGCCGTTCCACGCCTGGATCTGGGCGATCGTCTCGGGATCCTTGGGCGCCGCGCCCTTGGTCTGCGCTCCCGCCGGCGACGTCGCCAGGAGCCCGGCGAAGAGCAGCAGGACGGCCCCGACCGTGCGGCGGTTCAGAGGCTGGTTCATCGATCCCCCTTGGGAACCCTCGGGTTCCTCGGTTCGCGTGCGGGGCCGTGCCCCGTCGGGTCGGGTCGGTCAGGACGCTCGGCGAGCGTCCTCCGTGAGGACGAGGGCGGTCACCCGCGCCAGCGAGCGATGGAAGGGCTCGCGGGCCTCGGCCGCGATCGTCTCGGCGTAGCTCGGCACCCATGCGAGGAGGTGGCGGTCGAGGAACTCGTGCCGACGCTCGCGCGCCCACCGTGCCTCGGCGTCGCGGCCGCTTTCGGCGAACGCGTGTTCGCCGTTGGCGAGCGAGGCGAGGAAGAGCAGTTCCTCGACCAGATGATCGAAAGGCGACCATTCCTGCGACGGCCGGTAGCCGGCGGCGAGATAGGCGCGCGCCACCGCTTCGGTGGTCTCGCCCATCAGCCGGCCCTCGCGCCACAGCGACTCGTAGGGCGGCGGCGGGCCGTAGCCCTCCTGGAGGCCGCCGAACAGTCGCGTGTGCTCGATGGCGAGGCGCTCCGCCGCGGCCTCGAGATCCGTCTCGTCGCGGAGGGCGGCGAGGATCTCGGCGACCGGGTCGTCGTCGCTCGCCGCGCGGGCGAGCGGCACGAGCCGGGCGAGCCATTCGGCCGTCGGCGCCGCGGCGTAGAGCGCCGCGAGCCCCCGAAGGGCCTCCGCCCGCCGCTCGGCTTCGGACATGACCGGGAGGGCCGTCATTTCTTCGGCACTCCGTAGAAGGGTGTCGCCAGTGCCCCCTCGCCCTTGTGGCAGCCGAGGCAGTTGGAGCGGTCGACCGCGCCGGGATAGGCGACGAGCGGGAACTCCTCACGCCGGAGGAACTGGACGTTCTCCGGGAACTTCACCCCGGCGTGGCAGGACTGACAGCCGATCGCCATGAACTTGGTGTGGACGCGATGGAAGCGGCTGCCGACCTCGAGGTCGTACTTGTCGCCGGGCGACACCACGCCCTCGCGCAGCTGCTCGGCGAGGATGCCGGCGCCGACCGGCTTGCCGGCCTCGGTGTTCTGGGCGAGCGCGCTTCCGCAGAGGGCGACGGCCAGGATCTGGGCCGCGATCAGGAAGGTCTTCATTTCACTTCCCCCCCATCGAGAACGTAGTAGACCTGCGGTGCGGTGCCGTATTCGCGCTTCAGCTGCGACGCCTTCTTGGTGCCGATCGCCTTGGAGACCTCCGAGGTCGGGTCGTCGAGATCGCCGAACAGGCGGGCGTCGACCGGGCAGACCAGATCGCAGGCGGGCGTATACTCGGGATCCTTGCCGATGCGGTCGGTCTTGCCGTCCTTCACCGCCTTCTCGAGCTTGTGCCAGCAGAAGGTGCACTTCTCGGCGACCTTCGGCTTCTTGCGATGGGTGGGATGGCGCTCGGCGGCGGGGATGGCTTCGTAGGGCGTGGCCTGCTCGCCAGGATAAAGGCCGGTGAGCTTCTCCCCGTTCAACTGGGGGACGCCGTAGGGGCACACGGCGGCGCAGTAGCCGCAGCCGGTACACTTGTCGTAGTCGATCAGGACCACGCCCAACTCGTTCTTCGAGATCGCCTTGAACCCGGCCTTGTCGCAGGCCAGCTTGCAGGCAGGGATCTCGCAATGCATGCAGTTCATGGTCATGAAGGTGCGGTAGACGTTCGGGAACGTGCCGCCCTCCGCTTCGATCATGACGTTCCAGGGGGAGCCCGGGGTGAAGTGGTTCTCCACCGCGCAGGCCGCCACGCAGGTCCGGCAACCCATGCAACGCTTGGTGTCGATGACGCGTGCGAGTTTCATGGTCCCCTCCCTCAGGCCTTCGTGACGTTGCACTTGGTGTCGTTGGTCGAGTTCATCCCGCAGATCACGTCGGGATGGAGCTCGATGACACGGTTCACGTCGATGCCCTTACGGGAATACTCGGGCCAACTCGGAATGGCGTGACCGTAGTGGTAGGACACGCCGATGGTGTCGGGGCGGATGCCTTCGGTGACTTTGCACTTGCCGGTCACCTTGCCGATCCGCGTCTCGATGGTGACGAGGTCGCCGTCGGCGACGCCGATCGAGGCGGCGGTGCGGCCGTTGATCAGCACCGCGTTCTCTGCCGCGTCCTTGCCGAGCGCGAAGTTGAGGATCGGATTGGTGTTCGAGCAGGCCGACTGGTTGCGGTACATCCGCTTGAAGCTGATCAGATAGAACGGCAGCTTCGCGGCTTCGACGTGCGGCGTCGGGAAGGCATGTTCCTTCCGCGGCAACGGCGCGTAGGCGATCTTGTATTTCTCCACGTCGAGGTTCTTGACGCCCTTCTCGGAGACCGTCTTCTCGATGACCGCGGCCGTACCGGCGAGACCGTCACCATAGAACTGGAGCTTGGGCTTGCCCGGCCCCTTGCACTTGGCTTCGACACCCTTGCCGTAGAAGTCCTCCGCTTTGACAGTTCCACCGACGAAGCCGGTCTTGATCGCGTCGTCGAACGGCTTGCCACCGGTCGCGTCGCGCCAGATCACTTCGACGGCTTCCTTCGGTCCGTATTCCTTGCCTTTCTCGAACTTGACGGTCTTGAGGCCCCAGGTGTCGTTCATCGCCGCGACGTAGGCGTCGAGGATGCCGAGACGCTTCGCCAGTTCCCACAGGATGGTGTAGCCGTCGTGCTTCAGGCCGAAGACCGAGACAACCGGCTGGCGGATGGCGGTGTGCTTGGCCCACGGGCTCGCCCGTGTCGGGGCGAAGTGCCAGCTCTCCAGATAGCCGAGGTCGGGCAGGACGATGTCGGACATCCACGCCGTCTCGGTCATGTGGACTTCGATGGTGACGTTGAAGGTCTTCTCCATCGAGGCGAACTGCGGTCCGGTGTCGGCGGTCGACATCGGCCGGTTGGTCGCATAGAAGATCTGCATCTCCGGAACGTAGGGCAGGCCGTAGGCCTTGGGATCGAGCACCGTCAGCGCCACTTGCTGGCAGACGTCGTGGTGTCCGTTCGGGAAATAGACGCTCTTGGCGAGGTCGACGCGCTTCGGCGGATACTCGCACTTGGCCGGTTCCATGTACTCGGGGTGGTCGTAGACCTTGCCGAGCTTCAGACCGCCGACTGCGTCGGGGATGCCGAGGAGCATCTGCAGGATCAGCGCCGACCGCCAGTTCTGGACGCCGAACTCCTTGGCGGTCATGCCGCGCCAGGTGTAGAGCGCCACCGGGCGATAGCGGTGCGAATAGCCCTGGACCTTGGTCGTCGTGCCGAGGCGGACCTCGGCGGCGATCATCTTCGCCACCTCGCGGATGGTCTCGGCCGGCACGCCGGCGATCTCGCCGGCGGCTTCCGGGGTCATCTCGGCGAGATGGTCGGCGTAGTAGACCTCGAGGCCGGTGCGCACCGTCTTGCCGTCGACGGTGAAGGAGCCGCGCAGCGCCGGCTTGACGCCTTCGGCATAGGGCACCGCGGCGTTGGTAACGGTGTCCCACACCAGCGGTTCGCCGGCGGCGTTGCGCAGGATGCGGCCGTTCGGGCCGACCAGTTGCGGGGCGTTGGTGTAGGTGACGAGGAAGGGCTCGTCGATCTGACCGGCGTCGATCAGCAGCCTGGTCAGCGCCATGACGAAGACCACGTCCTTGCCGGGACGGATCGGCACCCACATGTCGGCCTTGGCCGCCGGATGCGACAGGCGCGGCTCGACGACGATCACCTTCATGCCGCGTTCCTTGGCGCGGGTGACGGCGTGGTCAAGCCAGCGGGCGAACTGCTCGGCCTCGAAATAGTTGGTACCGAAGGCGATCAGCAGATTGCAGTTGTCCACGTCCGGGATGATGCCGTGGTAGCCCCAGGTCACGTCGTCGCCGACGTGGCGGGCGGCCTCGCAGGTGGTGGTTCGGTGGATGATGTTCGGGGTGCCGAAGGCCTTGCCGAAGGCCTTGGGGAAGTTGTCGCCGATCAGGTATTTGCCGTGGCCGTGCTGCCAGATGAGCTTCGACGGGTTCTCCGCCTTGATCTTGGCGAGCCGCTCGGAGATCGTCTGGAACGCCTCGTCCCAGGTGATCTCGACCCACTTCGGATCCTGGTCCAGGCCCTTCTTCGGGTTGGTGCGCTTCAGCGGCTTCTTCAACCGATAGGGATTGTAGGAGGTGAAGGCGCCCGAGACGCCCTTCGGGCAGAGGCCGTGGTTGTAGATGTCGCGCCGCGCCGGGTCGGGTCGGATCGAGCGGATGACGCCGCCGACCTTGCGAGCCTCGATGGCGCAGAAGTTGACGCAGTGGACGCAGACCGACTTGACGACCTCCTCGGCCGCCGCGCCGACCGCGCTCGGACCGACCTGGGCGAAGGCCGGAACGGCGGACGAGGCCGCCGAGATCGCGGCCAGAGAAGTCATCCCCTTGAGAATATCTCGACGTGTCGCACGCATTCCGGTGCTCCCTTCGCTCGGCGAAGGCGCACGACGGCTCGTCGGCCGGGACCCTCGCCACGAACGACCCCTCTTCCGAAGCTCGGCGGGTCGTCGATGCGTCGTCAGGAATGCACCCGAATACGTCCGGCCCTCAACTCTTTTCTTGAGTATAGGTAGTCCATATCAAGGAATACAGGAGTGTTACCATCCGGTAACATTGTATTCGAAGCGTTCTCGCTCGATTTATACTCATAGCGCCGGAGATTTTGATCGATTTGAAATATCACGGACTGCGCATATGGGCGCGCCGCTACGAAGCTTCGGCGATGGCGTTGCGGAGGCGGCTCGAGAAGAGCGACGTTTCGACTGTCGCGCTCCGGCTGGTCGGCCCGGTTCCTTCATCGGAAGAATTCCAATGTCGCGGATCATCTCGGGATGAACCTCGGCGGCGCCGACGGGACTGCGGCGCTCAACCGTCGAGGCCGTAGCGCCGCATCTTCTCCCACAGGTTCTTGCGGGAGATGCCGAGCGAGTCGGCGGTCTTGCCGATCACGTGGTCGTTGTAGGCGAGCGCCGCCAGGATGGCGCCGCGCTCGGCCTCCTCGACGGCGCTGCGCAGATCGATCGGGGCGCAACCCCCGGCCGCACCCTCCTGGAGATGGTGGCGCTCGACGACGCGCCCGTCGGCGCGCACCAGCGCCTGATCGACGATCGCCTTGAGATCGTGACCGTTGCCGGGCAGCCGCAACGCCGTCAGGAACTCCTCCGCCGCCGGCGAGAAGCCCTCGATCCGCCGTCCCGCCGCCGCCGCGGCGCGGGCGAGGAGCATGCGGGCGACGTGCAGGATGTCGTCCGGCCGCTCGCGCAAGGGCGGCACGCGGATGTGGATGCCGTGCAGATCCCAGATGCGATCCGCTCGGCCGCTGTCGGCTGCCTCCTCGGCGCCATCGACGAGACGGGTGCTGACGACGCGGACGTCGCCGTGCGGTCGCGGAAAGAGGCGGACGAAGACGGAGAGCCGCGGGCCGACGATCTCCTCGACGCCCTGGCAGTACAGCGTGCCGCCCTCGGCGGCGGCGATCGCGGCGGTGAGCTCCGCTTCGAAGGCGCCGGGCGCGCGCACCCCGCGACAGTCGAATTCGACGAAGGGCCCGGCGGCCCGGCGGCTGGTGCGGTGGACCAGCAGCGCCAGCCGCTTCTTGCCGAGCCCGCGCTCGCCCGAGACCAAGACCGCGGCGTCGCTCTCGTGGAGACGGGCGACGGTCCGCTCGATCCGCAGCACGCTCGCATCCTGGCCGAAGAGGCCGATGCCGAGACGGAAGCGGTCGCCGCCGCCGTGGCGGCGGGTGTCGGCGATCGCCGTCAGGTGGCGCCTGACCAGACGGATGAAGTCGGGCAGATCGAAGGGCTTCTCCAGGTAGTCGATCGCCCCGGCCTTGACCAGCGCGACCGCGTCGGCGACCGATCCATAGGCGGTCATCAGCAGGAACGGCAGGCCCGGCGACTGCCGGCCGGCCTCCTCGAAGAGGTCGCGGCCGGTGCCGTCGGGCAGGCGGATGTCGCTGACCACCAGATCGATATCGCCGCGCGCCAGCCGCGCCCGCGCCTCGGCGACGGTGCCGAGGCCGAGCGCGTCGATGCCCTCGAGCCGCAGTCGATCGACCAGCGACATCGCCATGATCTCGTCGTCCTCGACGACGAGCACGCGCAGGCCGGAAAGATCAGTCGGCGATCGATCCATCGGGGCCTCCGAGCGGAATGGACAGCGTGAAGCGGGAGCCCTCGCCGAGCCGGCTGGCGACCTCGATGGTGCCGCCGAGCGACTGGACGAGGCGCCAGGTGATCCACAGGCCGAGGCCGGTGCCGGTCTTGCGCGAGGTGAAGAACGGATCGAACACCCGCCCGACGTCCTCCGGGGCGATGCCGACGCCGGTGTCCTCGACGACGATGACGAGAACTCCGTCCTCCCGCCGCGCCGAGACGCTCAGCCGCCCGCCCGCCGGCATCGCCTGCACCGCGTTGCGCAGCAGATTGAGCAGCGCCTGTTGCAGGCGTTGGCGGTTGAACATCGTGTCGGGCGGCAGTTCGTTGCGCCAGTCGAGCGCGATCGACTTGCCCTCGATCTCGGCGGCGATGAGGTCGCGCACCTCGTCGAGACATTCCGGGCCGCAGGGCTCGGAGGCGTGTTCGGCGCGCTGCTCGACGAGCAGATCTTGGACGATAGCGCGGATGCGCAGGAGGCCGCGTTCGATCACCGGCAGATAGCGCTCGAGCAGGCCGGGTTCCTTCGGGTGGTCCCTCAGGGTCGAGAGGCAGTTGAGGATGCCGGCGAGCGGGTTGTTGACCTCGTGGGCGACGCCGGCGGCGATGCGGCCGAGAGCGGCGGTCTTCTCCGCCTGGGCCAGCTCGCGCTCCAGCCGTTGCTTCTCGGCGACCTCCGCCGCCATGGCGTTGAAGGTGACGCTGAGGTGGGCGATCTCGTCGGCGCCGCGCACCGGCACCGCCACCGGCTCGCCGCGGGCGAGCGACGACATGGCGTCGGCGAGACGTCCGAGCGGCCGGACGGCGCGGAGCGAGGCGTAGATGCCGGCGAGGCTGCCGATCAGGGCGAGACCGAAGGTGGCGAGGAGGACGAGCCCGGTGGCCTCGCCGACCGCCTGCGCCAACACCCGGGTCGACAGCCGGACCCGCGCCACGCCGAGGCGCTTGCCGCCGCCGACGACCGGCGCCACCCCCTCGACGAAGCCGCCGGCCGGGTCCTCGAGCACCAGCGTCGTCTCGCTGCGCAGCGCCCGCTCGAGCAGGCGGGTCTCGTCGCCGTCGGTGTGCAACGGCAGGCCGATCGGGTTCAGTCCCGGCTGGAGATGGGCCATGACCACGCCCTCGGTGTCGAGCACCATGGCGGTCAGTACGTCGCGACCCTCGTCCACTTCCTTCGACGTCACCTGACGGAGGCTGCGCCAGATCGGCCAGACGTCGTTGCGCATCATCGGCTCGGCCGAGGCGGCGGCGATCCACTGCGACAGCAGCACCGCCTTCTCGGCCAGCGCCTGGCGCAGCTCGATCCGTTCCTTCTGGATGACGGTGAAGCCGGTGACGCCGGCGACGCCCGCCACCACCAGGCAGACGATCAGCGGCAACTTGACCGCGAGGCTCCAGCTGGAGGGACGCCAGGGGCTCATAGGGCCGACGGCGGCTGGGCATCGGCCCGCGCCCCGGCCGATGCCGCGGCGGCCCGGACACCGTCGTAGTGCGCCGAGCCGACCTCGACGTAACCGTCGAGCATCATTTCGTCGAGGACGCGCCGGCCGTCCGCCTCCCGCGGCATCGCCGCCAGCGCCGTACGGAACCGCTCGGCGAGCGCCGCATCGATGCCGCGCCGTGCCACCATCGGCGGGAAGCCGAAGGCCTCGGACTGGCCGATCTTGCGGGTGAGCCGCCCGATCTGCGGCCGCTTGGCGGCGAGATAGTCCCAGACGTAGGAATCGACCGCCGCGCCGTCGGCGACGCGCTCGGCCACCGCCTCGATCGCCTGACCGTGGTCCCAGGTGAAGAAGGTACGGCGGAAGAAGCGGTCCGGATCGCGCCCGCCGGCACGCAGCATGGCGCGCGGGATGATGTAGCCGGTCGCCGAGTCCGGATCGGTGAAGGCGAAGCTCCGCCCGGCGAGATCGTCCAGCCGCTGGGCCGCGTCGTCGTTGTGGACGATCAGATAGGAGCGATAGGTCGGGCTGCCGCGGTAGACCGGCGCGGCGATCAGATCGACGAGGCCGGCGTCCCAGGCCTGGGTGAAGGAGTAGCTGCACACCCAGGCGAAATCGAGATCGCCGGTGCGCAGCAGTTCGAGCACGTCGTGGTAGGTCTTGCGCTGGACGAAATGCACCGGGCGTCCGAAATGGCGCTCGAGATAGGCCGCCCAACGGTCGTAGAGCGGCAGTTCGTCACGCACCGCCGCGGCGGTCAGCGCGATGCGCACCGGCGCCCCCGCGGCGCGCGCCGGCCACGCGACCGCGGCGACCGCGGCCCCGGCCGAGGTCGTCAGGAACGCCCTGCGATCGATCCTTCGTGCTTCCCCCATGGCGCGACCCTAGCATCGCCGACCGGCGCCGCGTAGTCCGGCGCAAGCCGTTCCGCAATTCCACGGAGGGAAGAACTGCGAAGCAGGATCGGTCTCGGTCGCGGGTGAACCGCGCCGAATGCACGCCAATTGAAGTGGGTGGCGCGCGGCCGACTGCTCTCCACGAGCCTCCACAGTCTCATCGTCACGCTGGTCATCGGCAGTTCGTCTATCAACTCGGAACATCGACCAGCAACTCATTGAGATCGTGTCCCCTGAGGTGGTGTAGCTGACGAGAGAGGTGGTCATCGGCGGCGCGTCGGTATGGTCGGAATTGCGAGACGAAGCGGACAGCCACCTCACGCCCCCCCCTTAGGCCGCCAAGCGAGCTGGGATCAACTTCCGCTTCCGGCGTGGTGCGGTCGACGTCCTTCGACCCGAAGCGGACGCTCAGCACATGAACATCGTGGGGCTGCTATCGCATCCAGCTTCCCCGCTTATCGTGCTCGTCCAGCATCATGGGGTCATTGAAAAGGATGAGGGTTAGCGTTTCATCGGGGCCGGATCGTATGGTTTGTTCTTGCACCTCGAACCGATCAGCGTCCCTGCGATCGAACCATGCATCGGCTCCAATCTTGCGCGGGTTGGGATCATCCGGATTCCGGCCGAACTGAACGCCAAAGGCGAAGCTCTCGGCATCGAGAGAATCCTGTGGGAACCACTTCTGTGGCACACTGGGGGCGCGGGTGAACCATTTCCGGCCTTTGGGGCCATGGCAGACCAGAATGGCGGGAGAATGATCGCTTTCTACCAGCCGGATCGCAGTCGCGGGGCGGCTAGTGTTGAATATCTCGGCGAGCGCGTTGACCACTTTGAAGGTGAGTTTTCCTTGCTGACGGGCTAGCGGCTTGAAGAGGTAATAGGGCATCAGAAGGTCGGCGGCGTAGCCGTCAGCCGCCCGTTCCGGCGAAAGCGCGTTGCGCGGTTGGTACTCCTCAAGGCGACAGGCAAGGCACTTGCCGCGATGATGATGCCAATGGCCCAGCTCGTGTGCGATTGAGAAGCGCTTGCGCCGTGGATGGCTGTCGGCCTTGACGGTGATGATCGCCTCGTCGCCATGGCCGATGATCCTGGCCTCGCAGCCGTCGAGCGGACGGAACCGGACCCTCGCATTGACATGGAAGGCAATCGCCTCGAGGTCGATCTCGTCCGGCTCGGTGATCCCCAGCTCCTGAAGGAGCCGTTCAGCGTGTGAGATTGCCATCACGGCTTTCCGCCCTGATCGTCGGGTGGGAGAACTCCAAGCTCCCGCAGGTCGTCGAGCATTCCGAGAATGTCGTTGTCGGAAAGCTCGTTCTCATTTCGCGCGGCGAGCGTCACCCGCTGGGGGATGCCGGGCGTATTGGCGATGGCTCGCAGCCGTGCGCGCGCAGCCTCCATATCGATCGGTCCGGACGACAATATCGGCGCGGGCTTGCGGCTCGCGGCGGCACCGGCCTTGGCGGCGGCAAGGCGCTTCTTGTTGGCGATCAGAATGCTCTTATCAAACAGCTCGCGCATTTCGGCCGCATAGCGATCAGGATCGCCGTGCGTGTCACGGAATTCGGCCAAAATGTCCTCGTCGGACGTGTTGAAAATGTCATCGACAAGGGCATCGGCCAGCCGGTTGAGCGCGTTACGCTCCCTTTTGTCGTTGCCGGTCATGGCGTCCATCCCTCGGGGTACTGCTTGTCAATTCTGCGGCGGATCAACTTGCGTTTGCTGTCGTAGGCGGTCTTGTCGAGACCGGACAGCTCGCGCAATTCCTCCGCATTCATCTCCTCCATCATGCCTTCGACGATGATCTGGGCGACTGGATCATCATCGAAGATAGCAAGAATATTCCGGCGAAGAAGGCCGGCCTCCTCTTCGCCAATCAACCTGCCCTCGGCGGTCGGCGACTGATCGGGGTGGTTCAGGGCTTCCGGCAAGGCCTCGCCGGTCTTGGCGACGATAGAAACCAGCGGCAGCCGGTGCTCGACCTTCTCGCCCTCGCCATCGGCGATGCTGCGCATCGCTTCGGCTAGGAACTTCACCACATCGACGTGTGCCGGACAGGTGCGGCCATCAAGGGCGCGGGCAAACGCCTCCTGCAGGAGGTCTTTCGGCCCGATCTGGGGCCGCGCGTAGTAGTTGGCGATCTTCCGCAGGCGCGCCCAATCGGCGCGCGTGAGAGTACGGATCGCGTCGGCGATCTCGTCACGGCTGCGATGGGTTGCGACCTGGCCAGAATTCACGCCATGGCACTCCTTCCAATTTCCCTATGCGGGAAGAAAGCCGTGGCGCGGACACGTGCGGCGATGTCCGCGAACGGCTCCGGCTTCCGCATAGGGAGTCAGGACGCATTTCCGGCCTTGTCCGGCCCCGCGTCGAAACCGGTCAAGGAGACCCAACATGATCTATGCAATCAACTACGACCTGAAGCGTCCGGGTCAGAACTATGAAGCGTTGTACGAAGCAATCAAGAACTGCGGCTCGTCCTGGTGGCATTTTCTCGGATCGACCTGGCTGGTCGATACCAGCCTCGATGCCAAGGGCGTTTGGGACCGTATCGCGCCGCACGTCGACAACAACGACTTCTTCCTCGTGATCGGCGTGACCCGCGACTACCAGGGCTGGCTGCCGCAGGAAGCCTGGGACTGGATCAACAGCCGTCAGCTCAAGATGGCGGCGTAAGGAGACCAATATGCGCGTTCAAGGTGCCGTCATTCGCGAGCAAGGCCAGACCTTCGCCGTTGTCGTCGTCAAGCCGCACGTCGTCCAGAACCGGACGGCGGCGGCCGATGCCATTCAGGGCTTCACGCCGGTCTTCGGCGTGCCGGTAGTCCTGATGGCGCAGGATGGGCGTGGCCGCCCGACTTTCTACGGTCGGCCGGACATTGCTAAGTTCATGTCGGAAGTGCCGCTGAACGCGATCCCTTGGCGGGAATACACGATCAACTGATGCGCGGCATGGCCAATCTTTGCAGCGGGCGGACTCACAGACTGCCCGCCTATTTCTCAATGACGATTCACATTCCGTTTCTTGAGCCTGGGCGGGTGCGGCAGAACGCGATCGATGGACTTCTCATCGGACGACAAACAACCATTTATATATTTTTGAGAATGGCATATACTAAGAGTTTAAAAACATGTCATGGAGGTAGTTGTGTCAGCGCTAGATATTCCGCTCCGCAAAGCCCTGCGGCTGTTCTATGCGCCGCAACCACTCCGCCGATCGATCCTGAAGGAGGATATTCGACTCGACCGTAAAAAAGAAGAAGGTGGAAATCGCAGCCAAGGTGGTGATTTTTACCTTCCATTCTGGTCTGACGTGAAGCAACACATAGCTGGTTCTAATGACCTTTCAGAAATGACTGATGCACGTATACGCTCAAATAGAAGATTCAAGAGATTATACCCACTCCTGAAGGATGGAGTAATCGAGCTTCTTGCCGCAAAATTGCGTTGGTCAAACGAACCAGTTCAAATAGTCCCAAAGAGCGTCCATGGAAATCTGCGATTCGAAGGCATTGGAGGCATCATTCGCATACATGACGCCCTTCATGCGCGTGTAAGAGGACAATATACTCGCGTCGTTTATCCTTACTTCAGCGAGGAACCCGCGCTTCCAGAAGAGGGCGGCAGGCTGGGCTTATGGGCAATGCAGTGCGCCCTTAGCGAAATTGACCCGGATGATGTTCGAATTATTGACATATTACGCCGAAAATTCTTTTCTCCACAAGTAACTCCACTCAAAGGTAACGAAGAGTCAGTGTTTAAATTAAATTATACTGCATTGATTGCCGAATGGGAACATCTGAAGCTGGAGTAAAATTGGATTATCGGCTCTATTGCTTCCTCCCAACAATTGGACGCCCCGATGACAGCGGGTTCAGAAGGCATCTAGTGTCACCTTCCGGCGCAATGCGTCCCTATATAGGAGCGGCGGACGGGAGGCGTGACCATGGAATGTTTCCGGATCGACGAAAGCGGCTACACTGGGTTCGACCTTCTCAACCCTCAGCAACGTCTCCAGGGCGCCGCAGCGATCGCGATCAGCGACGAGGATGCGGCTCGCCTGATCGATGAACACTTTCCGCGTCGCCAAGCGCCGGAGCTGAAATATCGCGTCCTGTCGCGGCGCCCTAGCAGTCGACGTCATCTTCTTGCACTGTTGCGTGATCTTCTGCAAAGTTACAAGTGCGTCACACACATTTTAGACAAGCGATACATGCTGATCCTGATGTTCTGCGACTACGCCGTGGAGCCTTGGTACTATGAGCGCGGGGTCGACTTCTACGCCGACGGCCAGAACTATGCGATGGGATCGCTGCTGAGTGTCGTGGGGCGAACGATGCTAGGAGCTGAGCCGTTCGAGGCGATGCTGGCGGCCTTCCAGCGCGCGGTGAAAGAGAAGACACCCGAGAGCCTCCGCGCCCTCGTCGTTGCCGCGCGCCGTACCAACTGGCAGGCATTTCCCGAGGCAATTGGACCCTTGGCGAGAGATGCGTGCCCGGACTGCCTGAGAGCGATAGCCACGCCGGGTATCTCGACCGACCTCGCCATGGTGGTCATGCAGGCGTTGATCAGCCGGATGGAAGTTATGGCTGACGGCCCCTATCGCGTTGAGCACGACGAGTCGAAGAATTTAGCCACCTACCATGACCTACTGCAGGCTTTCATAGATCACACCGATGAAGTCGAGTTGCGGCAGACGGCGATCGCAAGCTTCAAATTCCCCTTGAAGCTGACGGAGGTAACTCAGGTCAACTCAAAGACCAGCCCGGCCATCCAGTTGGCGGACGTCATGATCGGTGCTGCGCTTGAGGCGGGTTACATCATGACCGGCCAGCGTACGGAGGGCCTTGATCCAGATGCCCTTCTGCCTCTCTTCAAGGATAATCAATTGATCCACATGTTCCCGGACCTCGATTTTGAGGCGCAGAAGGAATTTCGCAGAGGCACCCAGGCGTCGGAGGTGATCGACTATTTCGCCGCGAACTTTGCCTCCAGGGGTAGGGTATCCTGATTATGGCCGGAAAGATGTGGAAGAAAGCCAAAGACCGCAACCCTGCGGAGATTTATAATGAGAAGCGGCGGATCATCTTCGCCCAGATGCAGAAGGACCCAACTGTTGCCAAGACCTGGCTCGACAGTTATTGCACCACGCTCGGCCCGATGGGATATGCGGGGCTGAAGGCGGAGGTCGCCTTCTTCGAACAACACCGCAGGGATCTCAATCTAATTGTCGCGGCCGACATCGGCGACGCTACTGATTTTGTCGGCGTCGTGGACGGCGCCATGTACCGGATCGACGTCACGACCAATATCGCTTTCAAACGACTAGCCTCCTACGAGCCACTACAGCTTGAGGGTGCACTTTATAAGGTCGCTGTGTTCGATCAGGGCCGCTTCGACCTCGTGGACATCAACTTCCCATTTTGCGCGCACTGCCAAAGCGGCCGTATCTTGCCGACCGCCGTGCTGCTGGAAGAGAACCACAATCAGCACGGCGACAGCCAGTGGTCGAATGACCAACTGCTGGTCAACATCTGCAGTGCGTGTGGCGAGGTCAAGGTTGCCGACCGCGTCACCACCCCATTCCTTTACGACTTCGAGTCACTCTACCGTGACCTCAACGAGGCTAAGCACGAGGCCGAAGGCCTCGATGAGGCGCCGATTGATGTCCGCGCAGAGGCCGCGGCATACGCGCGCCGCGCCAGCCGCTACTTGTCGAACATCTTCGGAACCCGCCTGGTCGCGATCGGCGGCAAGAGCTACGAGATCACAAATCCACGCGACGGCGACGGCTACTGGACGGTGAGGTTTGAGGACCAGCTTCCGCTCGTGCAGGGGCACCTGCATGACAAGTATCCATGGGACGTCTCAAACGGCTGAATGCCGCGATCGGACGCCGCGTCGATTGATCCAGAATGGGTCGACTTTATTAGATCTAAACTCGGAAAGTGCTTGTCGCCTATGCGATTTAAGTCAGCCAAGCGCAACGCCGGCAGCTTCCGCTTCCGGCGCGATGCGGCCGTTGGAATTGCGCAGATCTCGGAGCGCTCCGACCGATTTGATCGGATCATTGGAATAGTCCTGCAGCACCGCACATCGCGTCTTCTTAAGTTGAGGCTTCTCCATCAGCAAAGAGTGGGGAAGCGGGAACAAAGGTGTCTAACCGAAGGCGAGGTTCGACAATTGGTCGGGTGCAAAGCGTTGTAATTAAAATATATTTTCAAGTTCACAAAGCTCCGGGTGAACTGGTCGCCGTTCCATCATGCAGAATCGAAGGACGCCTGTGGCCGGTCAGCCGTACCGCGCGGCCGATTGCTCTCCGCGAGTGTCCGTAAACTCATCGACACGCCGGTCATCGGTGGTTCGTCGGTCGGCTTGTTCCTCGCAGCTCCGGCCATAGCGATGCTCCTGCGATGACTTTCCCAACTGTTACATCACCTCACGAGATACGATCCGGCCAGCAGCCAACCCCTCCTTCCCGGGCTCTGCTTCAGCCTTCGGTCGCAGTAGTTCAGGAGCGTTCTGTGACGATGGAGACACCTGTTCTGCGGCGCATCTGCGAACGGTTGGAGCCGTCAAGAGTGCCTTCTCTCGGGCAACTCGGGCCCCCGCAACCAAAATGAGCTCCCGTGGTCCAACGACCCGGGGGCTTCGTCGTTTCATCGGAACAACCCGCCGGCGGCAGCGCCATCGGGCTCGGAGGACGACAGCGCAGGGGTGGGGTGTCGGACCGCTGTTCCAAGGTGTTGCGAGGTTTGGCGCTGCCGTTGCGGTATAGCTTCCGACGGACCGCTCGGCTTCGGACCTCGAGCGGCTTCCCGTCGCGATGTCCCCCGGCCAGAGGTTTCCGTTCCCTCCTTCTGCGGCCGGGCGCGGCAGCTCGGACGGCGAATACGCGTTTGGATCGGCAGCTCGAATCGCCGGACGCTGCGCGATCGGGTCCACCGCGTCGACGACCGGGGTCTCTCGGCGGCCGACCCGAGTTCCTGCCGAATAGCCATCCCCGCCCGGCTAACGAACGACCGGCGGGGCGAACGCGCCGAGATCGTCGAGACCGGACCTGACGGCATCGGCCAGGGTTTCGTCCGGCAGCGTTTCGTACCGCGACCGGTCGCATCGGAGTGCTTCGGGTAGGACCATCACGAACCCGCCGGCGGCGAGATTCTGTAGGCGGGCTGCCCGTCGCACAGCGGCGAGTCGGCGCCGCATCGGGGTAGGATCCAGAGGTCAGCGAAGCGTTCGAAAATGACGTCAGTCGGACCGCGGACGGCGACGTCGGACACCCACCGATCGACGGACGGATCGAGTACTGGTTCCAGAACGAAGTCCGTAGTCTGCAGAAAAGGGTGCAGCGCCGGCAACGAACGCGGTGAGGGACGAGGCCTAGCCGGCAGGGCGACCGGGGCCGGGAGTGCGCGCGGTTGTTCGGGGGATCCGCTCGGCTTGTGATGTCGGCACCGCGTCGGTTCTCGCCGACTTCGGCACCGAGGTCATGCCGTTGCAGGTCGATGAGAACTCGGTCTCGGTCGCTCGCGGAGCGCAGCCCATACGGCGCGTTCGGTCGCGCAGGCCGGCACTGCACCGACCCTCTCACCGGGCCGGCAAGGGGGGGGCGGTTTTCCAACCGTCGCGATCAGCGGTGTCGAATCCGGTCGAGCGAACCAGCGGCATCTCCGAGCGAGGCGTTCTCCGCCCGGGGCTTCGAGGACTGCGCCGGGCGGAAGACCGGTGAAGGCCCATGTCGACACGGGTTGCGACGCGCGGCGCCGGCTCGTCGAAGGTTCCGAGGCCACCTTCGCCTTCGGTATGCGCGGTCGGGCGGATACCGGCCGGAGATGCGCGTGGTCGATGTATGTCCGGCGGCTGCTACGACACACTTCGGATTGACGTCGCCAAGCGGTGCGAATAGGTTGCGGGCCGGCTTGATCGGAACAGTGTCGCCTCAGTTCCGCATCGGTATTTTTGTCTATTCGAGGGGAAATTACAGTGAAAAAGACCATCTTGGTGTGTGGAGCCGGTGGGTTTATCGGTAGTCATCTGGTCAAGCGGCTGAAATCGGAAGGCCATTGGGTGCGCGGCGTCGATTTGAAGTACCCGCGTTACGAGCCGACGTCTGCCGACGACTTCGCCGTGGGTGATCTGCGCGACCAGTCGTTCGTTCGGGACATCGTCGATCGCCGTTTCGACGAAGTCTATCAGTTGGCAGCCGATATGGGCGGGGCCGGCTTCGTTTTCACCGGCGAGAACGACGCTGAGATCATGCAGAATTCGGCGATGATCAACCTGAACGTGCTCGAAGCCCTGCGACGCCGCAATTGCGGTCGAGTTTTCTATTCGTCGTCGGCATGCATGTATCCTCAAGAAAATCAGGTCGACCCCGACAACCCGAACTGCGCCGAAGACAGTGCCTATCCGGCTCATCCCGACAGCGAATACGGGTGGGAGAAGCTGTTTTCCGAGCGTCTGTATCTGGCCTACGCGCGCAACCACGGCATGGTCGTGCGGATCGCCCGTTTCCACAACATCTTCGGCGAGCTGGGTTCGTGGAGCGACGGCCGTGAGAAGGCACCGGCGGCGATGTGCCGTAAGGTTGCGATGGTGGAGGACGGCGGCACGATCGACATCTGGGGCGATGGCTCGCAGACCCGCTCGTTCCTTCACGTCAGTGAATGCCTCGAAGGCGTGATCAGGCTGACGCGCTCCGATTTCGTCGGTCCGGTCAATATCGGTTCGGACGAGATGGTGACGATCAACGAGTTGGTCGACCGTGTCGCCGCCATCGCCGGCAAGACCGTGCACAAGCGACACATTCCCGGCCCGACCGGCGTTCGCGGTCGCAATTCGGACAACCGTCTGATCCGCGAGAAGCTCGGGTGGGCACCCAGCACCCGCCTCGACGACGGTCTGCGGTCCACCTATCGGTGGATCCTGCAGCAGGTGGAAGCGAAGATGGTCGATCGGTGAAGAAGGGGCCTCTTCCGTTCAATCCTGCATCGAGGGTAAACATGTTCAAGGTCGCAATAGACTGTTTCCATTTCGTAGGTTTGAAGGGCGGTTCGGGGGGGGCTGGAACCTACGTGACCGATCTGGTCACGCATCTCGCGCGTCTGACGCCGGTAGAGGTCGTCGTATCGCCCGACAATGCGAGGCTGTTTTCGGCTGCGGCACATCAGGTTCCCGACCTGAGCATGATCGTCGGCGAGCGCGGGGCGCACGCCGACGCATTGCGCAGGGTCGCCGAACGCGTCGACGTTCTCTATGCCCCGTTCACCGGCCTGCCGGAACGCGAAACCTACGCTCGGCTGCGGTGTGTGTCGGCGATCCACGACATCCAACACCGGATGTTGTCGGGCTTCTTCGGGGCGGAAGAACGCCTGATACGCGATGCGGAATACGCGACCGCCGCTCGGATGGCCGACGGCATCCTCACCTTTTCGCAAGCCGAGCGGCAACGGATCATCGAGGCGTACTCGCCGGATGCCCCGGTGTCGGTCGTACCTCATGCACCGTTCAACGCCGAACAGAAGGCCGGAGAGTCGGTGTCCGGTGCGTCGTTCACCGAAAAGTACGGTCGCTACATCCTCTATCCGGCGGTCAACTGGCCACACAAGAATCATTTTCGGCTTCTCGAAGCCATGCGGCAACTCGGCGACCGGCGGAGCCTTTCCGATCTCCGTTTGGTGCTGACAGGCGCGTCCTGCGTCGAGCAGCGGGATCACGTCTATCGCGATCTGATGTCGTTTCCGGACCTGCGGCACCGCATCGTCGATCTCGGGTTCGTCACCAGCCGACAGCTTCTGGGGTTGATGCGAGGGGCGCAGGCGCTGGTGTTTCCGAGTCTCTTCGAAGGATTCGGCATTCCCGTCCTCGAGGCGATGCGCGCCGGAACGCCGGTCATCGCGTCGAACCTGGCGGTCTTCCAGGAATGGTTCGGTGGCGGCTTCGTTCCGCTGACAGATCCTCTGTCGCCGACCACCATGGCCGACGAGATCGCCGCCGCACTCGAAGACGCACCGACGCTGAAGACCGTCGCCACGACCGGGCATCAGCTGAGCCTCGCGTTCACTTCGGAACGGATGGCTTCCGAAACGCTCGCCGTTCTCCGGCAGGTCCGGGCGGCACCACCGGTGGTGATCCGCAGTCGCGAAGCACCGAGTTCGACCGAATGGCAACGGCCGTCGCATGATCTCATGGTCCATGTCGACGTGCCGTGGGGTGCCGTCGAGGCGGTCGCGACGGCCGCTGCGGCGGTGAAGGCCGGGGGGAATCTGAGGCGGACCCACCTCCATCTCATGGTCGCCGAAGAGGGGAGACCCTCGCTCGACGCGCGCACGACCTGCCTCGCGACGCTGCGCGAGTCGGGAGCGGTTTCGTTCTACGATCCGTCGAACGGGCGGCACCGCAACCTGACGGCACGCTTCAACGTCACCAACTACGAGACGGCACCGTTCCATCTGTTCCTGTCGGCCGACGAATTCGTCGCTCTCGCCCGCGATCCCGCCAAGGCCATCGCGCGTTTGTCGCCCCGCCTTCTGCGCCCGGGTGCCGCCGACGGCTATTACTTCGGGGAAACGCCGTGTCCCGAGGTGCGGCGAAACCTCTTCCAACGGCTGCAGTCGGATCCAGCGGTGTTCGAGACGTCGCTGGAGTCGAATCCGGCACTCCGCACCGGCCTGTTCGCGGTCGCCACGTCGGCATTCGGCCTCCTCGGCGGCGACCCGTTTTCACCAGGGGCAGCGGCGAGCCTTTTCGCGAGCGGGCGAATCATGGCTCCGAAACGACGCTTCGCCTATGTGGAACCCGAGCTGATCGGCTACGTGGGGCACCACTTCGGTCTCACCCGGATGGTCTGCCACGCCGCCGAGGCCGCGGGATTCGAATGTGTCGTGGGAACCAACCGCGCTTGGTCCGCCCAACTCGACGGTATCGAAGGCCCGATTCGCGCCGAGCCGGCATTCTCCAGTTTCAAGGACGGGTCGCAGCCACACGTGGTGCCGAGTGTCTTCGCGCAGGAACTGCTGGCGTTCATGCGCAAGATGGCGCTGAACGACCGGGACGTCGTCTATCTCCACATGCCCTACCCGACCCTGATGGTCGGCATCCTGGAACTGGTCGCAACGCTGCCGCTCAACACCCTGCCGACGTTCTCGATCCGCATCTGCATGGACGACGGCGGCTTCGGCGGGCACGGTATCCGGCAGACGAGCGTCATCCGCTCCATTCGGAAGCTCGGTCCCGCCCGGCGGAGCCGCTTCCGCTTCACGGTCGAGTCGGCGGTATTGCAGTCCTATTTCGCCGAGAAGACGGGGGAGATCTTCCCGATCGTCCTCAACCCGTCGAGCATCGATCTGGCACGTGCCAAGATACTCGCCACCAGGCGGCGGCAGGATCGGGCCGCCGATGCGCCGGTCGTCTTCGGTTACTTCGGCGAGGCCCGGGAGGAGAAAGGCTTCGTTCTCGTCCCCGAAATAATCGAGGTGCTGGTGCGTCGCCACGGCCCGAAAGCGGTGAGATTCGCCATTCAGGTTTCGGCGGCGTCGGACAACGACACGCCGCGCGTGCGCGCCGCGCGCGAGAAGATCCTGGCGCTTCAGGAGGAAACGCGGAGCGACGGTACCATCGTCCTCTACGGCAAGTTCGACACCATGGCCGGATATTACACGGCCATGAGCGAATGCGACGCCATGCTGCTCCCGTACGAAAAGAGGTCCTATGCCATCCGTGGGTCGGGCGTGGTGCTCGAAGCCATGCGACTCGGCATGCCGGTCGTGGTGACCGCCGGCACGGACATGGCGACGACATTCGCCGGATCAGCCTGCGTGGCCGCGGAGATGACCGTGCAGGCCTTCGCCCATGCCTGCAGCACGTTGCTGGATGATCGCGATCACTTGGTCGAACGAACCGAAGCCTTCGTGAAGACCAGCCCGCTGTTCATGTCGAACGCCGCATTCGTCGCCAGCGTCGTCGAACGCAACGTCGAAGCCGCCGAAGAAGCGCCGGTCGTACTGTGGATCGGCAACGACGTACTCTCGCAGGGGGTGAGTGCCGTCTATAAGGCACAGCGCGCGTTCTTCGAACGCCAGGGATATGAGATCTTCGACCTCTACGTTCCCTATCCCGACGATAGCGGGTTCCTGCATTCGGACGATGCCCTCGAAGGGTATCTGGTCAAGAATGCCGTGGGGTGGCGCGTCAACGGCTACGACTTCGACTGCTACTCCTGGATCACCAACCAGGAGCCGAGCGACGAACGCGTCAAGCTGCTTCGGACGATCGCCGAGCAGGGGACCTCGACGGCGCTGCTGACCGAGCTCAACACCTACGTGCGCGTTCCTGCTTCCGTCATCCGCCTGATCGCCAACCGTAGGATCGACTACGTCTGCTTGAACTACGTCCACCTGTTACCGGTCGCCGAGCGTCTCGGATTGATCGGACGCCCGGACACCAGGGTCATCCTGGAGACCCACGATATCCAGGCCTATCAACACGCCATCCGGGCCGGCCGCAAGGTCGACATGGAGGACGTCGAATCCGAACTGGCGGCGATGAAGGTCGCCGATCGCATCGTTGCCATCAGCCGCAGCGACCACAAGGAAATCAGCGAGTTCGACCGGAGCTACGAGGTCCACTTCGCTCTTCCCCCGACCGGTGTGGATCGGAGTTTCGATGGATGGACGCCGGGTGCCTTCCGGTTGGGGCGGGCGGATCTCGAGACATGGCGGAGTCGATCCGACCTTCAGGAGGCCTTCGACCTGCGCTCCCCGGAGTCGCTGGCGAAATTCCGCACGTGGGGCATTCTCTACGGCCACTGGGTCGATGGTGAAATAGCGGCCAACGCAAGGGCCTATCTCGAGTCCCTTCCCGACGACCATTCTGACCTGGCCTTGGGCCCGGCGGCAACGGACGTTCCGAGGTTCCTGTCGTACGTCTGGGGCAAACGCGCGGATGTCCGGGCGGCCTACCCGGAAGCGCGGGATGTTCGGCACCCGCACCGCGCCGCGCTGGTGGAATGGCTGGCGGAATACGGCTCGGTCGAACACAACGTGTCGCGCCGGGGGGAGATCCCGGTACCCTCCAACGTCGTACCGACGCGACAGTCGGAGATCGTCGAAACGATCCTGCTCGGCCGTCCGAACAAGCTGATGGAACCGGAATTCGCCAAGCGGCTCGACGACTGGCTGGAACGGCATTCGCGGATCGACGTCCTGCTGGTGGGCAGTGATCACCCGTCGAACGTCGCCAGCGCTCAATGGTTCCTGCGCGACGTGTTCCAGCCCCGTCTCCATGCCCGCAAGGTCGGTCTGGTGATCGTCGGTCGGATCTGCAACCCGCTGGCAAACGACGTCAACGCCACCGGAGCATTGCTGCTGCACGAGGTCGAGGATCTCGAGCCGTTCTATCGCTCGACAGCCATCGTGGCCGCGCCGGTGATCGTCGGAACCGGGACGCCGATCAAGGTGCTCGACGCCCTCGCCTACGGGTGCTGCGCCACGGTGTCGCGGTTCATCGACCGAGCGCTCGATCTCAGTGCCTACGGATTCCCACTCTGCACCCTGGCGGAGGATTTCTCCGACGACATTCTGCGTCTGCTCGCGTCGCCGGAGGCACGCGAGGAGCGAAAAGCCCTGGCGCGGCGCTTCGCCGCCGAGCACCTGACCACCGAGGCGTATGATCGGGAGTGGAAGCAGCTCGTACGACCGAAAGACGGGGACGGGGCGGTCCGCGATTCGGCACGGACCTGATCCATCCTCCTCGGGGGGGGGGGGCGGAAAAAGGCGCCGGCGGGGGGGTTCGTACGGGGCTCATGAAATTCGGGGGGGG
>CALMFH010000263.1 GCA_937864925.1 uncultured Alphaproteobacteria bacterium
CCTTGTACTTGGCATCGTCGATGAGCGCGTTGGCCGCGACCTCCGCCGGAACCGGGTAAACGCTATCGGACATGAGTTTCCTCCCTCGGTACTGATCCCTCACCGGTAACGATCCCCGTGCCCCTTCGACCGAAGGGGGCGCGAGGGCCTCCGGAATTTTCGGCGGGCATTATGCGACAACCGACGCCGCCGTCCACATGAACCACGACAGACTTTGGTCGAGATCACCGCCGTAATTGGTCGTAGACCAGTCGTCGAAGACGGACGAAAGTCACATTGCACTGCGGCGAAGAAGTTTTTCCGCCACGGAGCGGCCGTTCGCCGGAGTTCGACACCGGATGCCGCCATTTTCTCTCGCAGTTGCGAAATCGACAGCCTGATGGCCGTCGTCGACGTCATCCGCATAACGTATGGGTGAAGGTTCGCCGCCGCCGCTCGATGGCGGATACCGGCCGCCGCGAAAGCGGGGAGGGCTCCCGGGTCGAGCCGACGCGCGCGATGAGATGAAGGGAAATTCATTTGGCCGCATCTGGGGATCTCGGGTAACGTCCGGCGGTTTCCGCGAACCGTCCGGCCGCTCCCCGAGGGCCCGTGGCGGGGCGGCGGACGAGATGCGGCGTCGACGGCCGCGCTCCGTCCGACCTCTCCACCCGAAGGTGATCGGCGTATGCGCAGTCCTTCTCCCCGCCCCGCGAGCGACGGCCGGCCGCGACCTCTGTCGCGGTTCGGTGTCGGGCTCGCCCTGGTGGCGGGGTTGGCCGGCTGTGGCGAGGGCGTGACGATGCCGGACGTGGCGGCGGATCTGCCGTCACATTGGCGGGCGGCGCCGCGCGCTTCGGCCGCCGAGATCAGCGGCGACTGGGTCGCCGGTTTCGGCTCGGCCGAACTGTCCCGCCTCGTCGCACTCGCCGATCTCGACAATCTCGACATCGCCGCCGCTCGTGCCCGCATCGAACAGGCGGAAGCGCAACTGTCGGTGACCTCGGCCGGTCTCGCGCCGACCGTCTCCGGCTCGGGCGAAGCCGCGCATTCGGTGTCACCGGGGACCAACTCGAGTGCGTCGCCGCCGTTCAAGTCGCGGGTCGGCAACTCTTTTCAGCTCGGGCTCGGCGCCTCGTGGGCGGTCGACCTGTGGGGGCGGGTGCGCGCGAACGTGGCGGCGGGCGAGGCGAACGTCGCGGCGGCGCGCATCGATCTCGACGCGGTGCGGTCGGCCACCGCCACCGCCCTGGTCGACACCTATCTTCAGGCCGCCGCCGCCGAGGACCGACTGCGGTTGGCGCGCGAGGACGTCGCCATCGCCGAGCGGACCTACGGTGCCATCCGCCGGCGCTTCGACGTCGGTACGGTGACGGCGCTCGACCTCGCCCAGCAGGAGGGTGTGCTCGCCACCCAGCGCGCGGCGATCCCCGATCTCGAAATCACCCTGCGCCAGACCCGCAACGCCGTCGTCGTGCTGACCGGGCGGGCGCCGGAGGCGGCGGCGATCCGCGGCGGCGGGCTCGGGCGCCTGCATCTGCCCAAGGTGGCGCCGGGACTGCCGTCGCGGCTTCTCGTCCGCCGTCCCGATCTGGCGGCGGCGGAGTTGCGGTTGGTGGCGGCGGCGGCGAACGTCGAGGCGGCACGCGCCGCCTTCCTGCCGGAGGTGGCGCTGACCGGTTCGGGTGGGCTCTCCAGCGCCTTCCTCGAGAATCTGTTGCGTCCGGAGGCCTTCGCCGGATCGATCGCCGGAAGCGTCACCGAGTCGATCTTCGACGGTGGAGCGCGCGAGGGGCGGCTCGCCCTCGGGCACGCCCAACACGCCGAACTCGTCGCGGGCTATCGCAAGGCGGTGCACGAGGCGCTCGCCGACGTCGAGAACGCTCTGGTCGCGGTCGAGCAGAATCGCCGGCGCGAGGCGTTGCAGACGGCGGTGGTGGAGGCGGCGCGGAAAGCGCAGCGCCTCACCGAGCAGCGCCTGTCCGAAGGCACGATCGCGATCACGACGGTTCTCGACGCGCAACGCACGCTGTTCCAGGCGGAGGAGACGCTGGTGGCGGTACGGGCGGCGCGGTTCCGAGCCACGGTCGCGCTGGTGGCGGCGCTCGGCGGCGGTTGGACGAAGGCGCCGGAGACGAAGGTGGTCGAGACGAAGGTGGTCGAGACGAAGGCGGCGGCCGGGCCGATGGTGCTCGGCGGAACGGAAGCACGATGAGCAAGACACGCGTCCTCTTCCTCCTCCTCGGACTCGCGGCCGTCGCCGGGGCGGTCGCTTGGCAGCAAGGGCTGTTGCCGCCGCTGCCGGGGGAGACGAAGCCGTCGACGAGCGTCGGTCCGGGTGCGGGAGGCGGACCGGGCGGTCCGGGCGGCGGGCGCG
>CALMFH010000264.1 GCA_937864925.1 uncultured Alphaproteobacteria bacterium
ACGTCTCGGCCGTCGAGCGCTCCGGCCTCGGCACCCTCGACAAGGGCCAGAAGATTTCCTTCGAGACCGAGCCGGACAAGCGCGGCAAGGGTCCCAAGGCCGTCAACCTGCAGCCGCTCGAGGGCGGTGCCGAAGGCGGCGAGGCCCCGGTGGCCGGCGACGACTACGGTCATCCGGACGAAGAGTGATCCCGATCCGGTTCCTCGCCGTCGCGGGCAGCGTCCGCGACCGGTGGGTCGTCGTGATCGAAGCCGGCGGATCTCGCCGATCGTGATCTCCGAACCCTCCCGCGCCCACGCGGGAGGGTTTTTCGTCACCGCCCCGTGGCCGCGACCGGGAACCGGACCCGCGGTTCGCCGAGCCGTCACCGCGCGCCCGCCACGCCGCTGTCGCCCACCACCTCCCGACGAGAGGGCCGATGAACTACCGCCACGCCTTCCATGCCGGCAACTTCGCCGACGTGCTGAAACACGCGGTCCTCGCCCGCATTCTCGTCCATCTCGCGGCCAAACCCGCCCCCTTCCGCGTCCTCGACACCCATGCCGGCATCGGTCTCTATGATCTCGACGACGCCCGGGCCGGCAGGACGCGCGAGTGGGAAGACGGTATCGGCCGCATCGTCGCCGCTCCCTTCCCCGATCCGATCGCTCGCCTGCTCGCGCCGTGGCTGACCGCGGTGGCGAGCGCCGTCGGCCTCACCCGCCCCGACCACCTCTCCCCCGAGCGGTTGACCCGCTATCCCGGTTCGCCATTGGTGGTCCGCTCCGGCCTGCGGCGCGACGACCGTGCCACGGTGGTCGAGCTGCATCCGGCCGATGCCGCGTCGCTGGCCGAGCTCTTCGCCGGTGATGCCCGGGTCAAGGTGATCGAACTCGACGGTTGGCTGGCGCTGAAGAGCTTCTTGCCGTTCAAGGAGCGCCGCGGCCTCGTCGTCGTCGACCCGCCCTTCGAGAAGCCGGGCGAGTTCGACCGCATCGTCGCCGGCCTCGTCCAGGCGACCCGCCGCTTCGCCACCGCCACCTATCTCGTCTGGCATCCGATCAAAGATCGCCGCGAACTCGACCGCTTCCACGACGCCCTCGTCGCCACCGGCATCCGCCGGATGATGGCGGTCGAGCTGGCGACCGCGGCGATCCGCGCCGACGGTCCGCTCACCGCCAACGGCCTCGTGATCGTCAACCCACCCTGGACCCTCGCCGACGATCTCGACCTCCTCCTGCCGGCGTTGGCCGACCGCCTCGCCACCGGCCCGGGCGCCGGCGCCTCGTGGCGTTGGCTGGTGCCGGAATGAGGCCCCCCGTCCGTCATTCGCCGCGCAGCAGCCGCACCAGCCCCTGCGCGCCGGCGGTGACCTCGGCCCAGGTGATCTCGAAGCCCTCGTCCGGACCGTAGTAGGGATCGGCCACCGCCTCGCCCGTACGACCGGCGACATGATCGAGCAGCAGTGACACCCGTGCTCGCGCAACCGCCGGCCGCGCCGCGAGGAGCGTGGCGAGGTTCTCCCGGTCGAGGGCGACGATGTGGTCGAAGCGGTGGAAGTCGGCAGCCTCGACCTGCCGCGCCCGATGGCCGTCTATGTCGACGCCGTGGCGCCGCGCCACCGCTCGCGCCCGCGCGTCGGCCGGTCGGCCGGCGTGCCAGCCGGCGGTCCCTGCCGACGACACCGTGACCGCGACGCCGGCGCGCGACGCCTCGGTTCGCAGGGCCGCTTCGGCGAGCGGCGAGCGACAGATGTTGCCGAGACAGACGAAGAGCACCGCCGGACGATCGTTCACCACACACCTCCCGGAATCGACGACGACAGTTGGACCATGTTCCGGTCGAGTTGGAACCGCCCGATCGAAGGCGACCGAACCGCGGGGCGCCGCCACCGGGTGCGAGCCGAGGTGCCCAGGCCGGCCGACACCGGCATCGGAAGTCCCCGTCTCCGATGCTGGTTCGTCGCACTGCGGCATTGACCGCTTGACCCCCGCGCGTGGCTCGCCCATCGTCGCAGACGACGGTTCGAGCCGTCGTTCAGGGAGTCGCCCCATGCGCCGCCGTCTCAACCGTGGATCTCTCGCCCGCCACCTCGCCTGCGGGGCCACGCTGCTTCTCGTCCTCGGTGTCGCGCCGGCCACTGCCGGCACCTCCGCCGCCGACCGCCTCGGTGGTACCCCGGCCTGTGAAGACGGATGGACACTCGCCAAGATCCGCCATCGCTTCGCCTACGGAGCCGCCCGCGTCGAGAAGCGGGACCTCTCGATCGTCGAGGTCGGAAAGATCCGCGAGATCCACGCCTCGGTCGATCGGCCGAGCCCGATCCCGCGGCGTTGGTGCAAGGCGGCGGTGCGTCTCTCCGACGGTAGCCGCACCACTCTCACCTGGGTGGTCGAAGGTGGCGTCGGCTTCGCCGGGCCGGGCCTCGCCTACCTCCCCGACGAGGTCGAGTTCTGCGTCGCCGGTCATGATCCCTGGCGCGTCCACGACGGCAACTGCCGTACCACCCGCCGCTGGTGGTGACCACCGTCCCCGGTCCGTCCCGCCGTCCGCCGCCGAACCGTCGTCCGGAACCACTCGCCATGACGCGTGTCGTCTTCGCTTTCCTCGCTCTTCTTCTCACCGTTGCGGGAGCCGATCCGGTCACCGCGCAGAATCGCGGACGTCCCGGCGACTTCGATCTGTGGGTTCTGTCGCTGTCGTGGTCGCCGAGCTTCTGTGAAGCGACCGGCAACGCCCGCGGTGACGCCCAGTGCGCCCGCCCCTTCGCCTTCGTCGTCCATGGTCTGTGGCCGCAGTATCATCGCGGCTGGCCCTCCGACTGCGATGCCCGCGCCGCGCCGCCGAGCCGTGATCAGGTGCGCGACATGCTCGACATCATGCCGAGCCCGGGCCTGATCCAGCACGAGTGGCGCAAACACGGCACCTGCTCCGGGCTCTCCGGCGAGGCCTATCTCCGGGTCATCCGCAAGCTCTTCGAGAAGATCGCCATCCCCGACCAGTTCAAGGATCTGCGAGAGCCGCGCATGGTGTCGACCCGAGAGGTCGAGGCCGCCTTCGTCGCCGCCAACAAGGGCCTCGATTCCGACGAGATCGCGGTCCAGTGCGACAACCGCCGTCTGCAGGAGGTCCGCATCTGCCTGAAGAAGGATCTCTCCGCCTTCGTCTCCTGCGGCGAGACCGAGCGCCGTGCCTGTCGTCTCGACCGGCTCTACATGCCGGCGGTGCGCGGCGGGGCGAATTGACCATGAGGCACCTCGCCCCGATGGCGCTCGCCGCCCTCGCCGGTCTCACGACGATGGCGACCGCGGCGGAAACGTCGACGAAAGGATGGGCGGCGAAATGCGACGCCCCCATCTGCCGCGCCTCGAAACCTTCCGCCTCGGGCCTCCAGGCGCTGCTGATCGGCCGCTTCGAGACCGGTGACGGTATCGCCGTCGGCCTCGCCGCGCCCGGTGCCGTGGTCGATCGTGACCGGCCGATGACGCTCCGGATCGACGGCCGCCGCATCGGCGATCTCGTGCCGCGGTCGGGCTACCTGCCCTACGAGCGGGTCGAGACCTTCTGGATCACCGACACCGGCGCCGCCCGCGCCCTGGTCGACGCGCTGCCCACTGCGCGGACGGTGCGCTTCGAATACATCGACGTCACCGGCGCGCCCCACGACGCCGACATCGACGTCGCCGGCTTCTCGGAGATCCTCGCCTGGAGCGACCGCGAACTCGGCCGCACCACCGCCAAACCGACCGGCGTCGTGCCGCGCGGACTCGAGCCCGCCCCCAATCCCGGCCGTGCCGCGCTGGTGGTGCGCATGGGCGTGCCGCCGCGCCTCCTCGCCAAGCACGTCGCGGCGAGTGACTGCGAGGCCCCGAACTCGCCGCTGCTGCGCGCCTTCAAGCCGGTGATCGGTGTTCTGTCGTCGACCGCGATCCTCTATTCGATCCCCTGCACCGCCTCGCAGGGCAACGTCTCCTTCCGCCTCTGGGTGGTGGAGAGCGGCGAGATCGGCGGCATCACCGCTCAATATTTCGCCCTTTTCGACCCGACCTACGGCTGGAGGGGCTCGGACCTGCTGCACAACGTCGCCTACGACGAGGCGAACGCCCGGCTCGTCGCCACCCTGCGCGCCGGTGCCGGCTGCGGTGGCCGCGGCGTGTGGCGCTGGAAGAGCTGGGCCTTCGCCATGGAAGAATACCGCATGGCCGCAGACTGCGTCGAAGGCGCCGATCCCGCCGCCTGGCCGAAGGTCTGGCCGAAGGACTGACGCCGGCGACGGCCGGGATCGGTCATCGCCATTCCGTCCGCGAATGTCTCGAATCTCCGAAATCACTCTCGCAATCCGATATCGTCGACGCCCGAACGCGCCGCCGGACCCCGCCGCCGAACGCCGCCCCGCCACCGCCACAGGAGATCGACATGCCGGTCCTGCGCTCTGCCCCGCCCTCGCCCTTCGGCCGCAAGGTCAAGATCGCCGCCGCCGAACTCGGCCTCCTCGATCGCATCGAGATCCGGATGGCCGACACCGCCGACGCGAACGACAGCCTCCGCAAGGAGAACCCGCTCGGCAAGATCCCGGCGCTCATTCTCGACGACGGCACCGTGCTGTTCGACAGCCGCGTCATCGTCGAATGGCTCGACATCGAGGCCGGCGGTGGCCGCATCCTGCCCGCCGACAAGGGACCGCGCCTCGCCGCCCTGCGTCTCCAGGCGCTCGCCGACGGCCTCGCCGACGCCGCCCTGCTCATCGTCTACGAGAGCCGCCTGCGCGCCGAGAGCGAGCGCAGCCCGACCTGGGTCGCCCATCAGCAGGGCAAGATCGATCGCACCCTCGACGCACTCGAGGCCGATCCGCCGGCGACCGGCGCGCCGCTGACCGTCGGCACCATCGCGCTGGCCTGTGCCCTCGGGTACCTCGATCTGCGCCACGGCGGCCGCTGGCGCGACGCTCACCCGAAGCTCGTCGCCTGGCTCGACGCCTTCGCCGCCCGCGTCCCCTCCTTCGAGAAGACCCGCTTCGTGCCCTGATCCGCCGGGCCACGGAAAAACGAGAAGACCCCGCCGATCGGCCGACCGGCGGGGTCTTCTCGTGTCGTCGCCACCGGATCGCCGGTCAGAAGCGATAGGCGGCGCCGGCGCGTAGGATGTTGCTGTTGACCGAGGTCCGCGCCACGATCGGACCGGGCAGCAGATGGGTCGAACGGCCGAAGCCGAGATGGACGAACTCGCCCTTGACCGAAATGTGGTCGGTGACCTGCGCCTCGACACCGGCGCCGGCGGCATAACCGATCTTGACCGTGCTGGTCGAGGTGCCGAGCGCCTTCAGCGTGTCGTCGGAGAAGGCGATGCCGGCCGTGGCATAGGGCATGACCTTGTCCATGCCGACACCGATGCGCGGCCGGATCGAGGCATTCCAATCGGAACTCTGCTTGTAGAGATTGCCGCCGACCATGCGGCTCGCGGTCTGGCCGGAGACGTTGAGATCGGCCTCGACACCGGCGATGACGTTCTGACCGACATTGGTGTTCATGCCGCCGTAGAGTCCGACCTGGGTGCCGTTGAGGGTCGACGGTCCCCAGGCGTGACCGGCATGGGCGCCGACGTAGACGCCGCTCCAGTTGGTGGCGGGAGCCGGTGCCGCGTAACCCGAATAGGGTTGGGCCGGCGGCGCACCGTACATGTCGGCGGCGACCGCCGGAGCGATCGTCGAAAGACCGGCGACGGCGGCGAGAGCGAGCGTGACGCGGAACATGGGGCAGACCTTCGTTCGACGATGTTGCGAAGTCTCCGGGATTTCGGAGGATTTCGTTGACCATGATCGCCCTGGAGCGGTTAAGGCCGCGTTCAGAAACAAGGTTAATGAAACTCCCCTGGCCCGAGCCGACCGAAATTTCTCAGTTGTGAACAAAGCATATGATAAATAAGAACCGGCGGCACGCCGTTGCGCACCGCCGGTTCGAGGTCCGGAATCAGGTATTCGCTCGATCGAAATCAGAACTTGTAGTTCACACCGACACGAACGATATGATCGGAGAGCGACTGGCGGGTCGCCACTGCCGGCGCGACGAAGGCGTTGTTCACCGAGCCGAAGCCCTCGTAGAGGTATTCGCCCTTCACCGAGACGTTGTTGGTGACGGCGTGCTCGACGCCGGCGCCGATGACGTAGCCGGCGCGGGTCGACTGGGCCCGCTCCGTCCCGCCGAGGTTGGTCGCGGTGGTGGAGAAATTGGCGACGGCGAGGCCGCCGGTGCCATAGACCAGGGTGCGGTCGACGGCATAGCCGGCACGAGCGCGCAGCGTACCGTTGACGCCTTCCTGAGTCTTGACGACGGTGGGTCCGAACGTGCCGGTCTTCGACGGCCGACCGTAGCCGACGTCGCCCTCGACACCGAACACCCACGGGCCGTTCTGGAAGTTGTAGCCGGCCTGGACGCCGCCGAACACCGAACCGGCATTGAGCGAACCGACCACACCGCCGACGTTGGCACGGTCACGCATGAACTCGCCGCCGACATTGGCGCCGGCATAGAAGCCGGTCCAGTTGTAGACCGAGACCGGGGTCTCGATCGGGGTCGCCGGCGGGGCCTTGCGGTACATGTCGGCCGCCTCGGCCGCACCGGAAACGGCGACGAGCGCCAGAGCGCCCAGCGCTGCACGAAGGTAGGTCTTGGTCATCGTAAATCCTCGTCCTCACACGATCATCGCCTCGCCGGAGCCTCGCGGCTCACGCGGTCCCACGCGCCCCCTTGTCGTGGAAGCGGACCGCCGACATCGGGCGACGTTTCTCGGATATGCTCTCCGAATGAGACGACAAGGCGCGGCGAATGTGGCGAACCTCGGGTGAAATTCCGACCGGCGCCGCCGCTTTCCGACCTCCCGGCCGATCTTCGGAAACGTGGTGAACCAAGGGTTTACGCCTCGTCACAGGATCGGACGCGACGTCCCGAGAGGCGGGGTCCCCACCCGACGCCGCGCTCGACCGGGGCCGAGCGGCAGCGAACCGGGACAGCGGTCGCGGGACCGGAGATTCGGATTCACGCGACGGACGGGTACCATCGATCGCGCTCGACCCGTTAGGATGGGCCGACACTCGTCCCCACCATCGAGATCCGCATGTCCTTCGTTCCCGCCCCCCGCACCGCCCTGATCACCGGCGCCGCCCGCCGCATCGGCGCGGCCGTCGCCCGCGACCTCGCCGCTCACGGCTGGGCCGTGGCGATTCACTTCCAGTCGAGCCGCGACGAAGCCGAGGCGGTCGCCGCCGAGATCCGGGCCGGTGGCGGACATGCCGTGACGGTTCGGGCCGATCTAGCCGATCTCGCGGCGTTGCCGCGACTGGTCGACGACACCGTCGCTGCGCTCGGCCCCGTCGGTCTTCTGGTCAACAACGCCTCCGAGTTCGAACCCGACGAGATCGGTACCCTCGATCCCGCGCGCCTCGAACGCCATCTGCGCGTCGACCTCGCCTCGCCCTGCCTGCTCGCCGACGCCTGGCTCGCCCGCCTGCCGGAGAGCGTCGAGGGCCACGTGATCAACGTCGTCGATCAGCGCGTGCTGGCGCTCACCCCGCGCTTCTTCTCCTACACGTTGGCGAAGTCGGCGCTGTGGACCGCCACCCGCACCATGGCCCAGGCGTTGGCGCCGCGCGTCCGGGTCAACGCCATCGGCCCCGGCCCGAGCTTCGCCAACCACCGCCAGACGCCGGAAGACTTCGCCCGCCAGTCCGCAGCGGTGCCGCTGCGGCGCGGCCCGGCGCCGGAGGAGTTCGGCCGCACCGTGCGCTTCCTCGTCGAGACGCCCTCGGTCACCGGTCAGATGATCTGTCTCGACGGCGGCCAGCATCTCGCCTGGGAGCCCCCCGACGTGATCGGCGTCGGCGAATGACGCCCATGGGCGAAGCGCCCGTGATGGCCCATATGTGGAACCGACTGCGCCGACGACCCCGAATCGGCATCCACCACCCGGCGACCCCATGACCGCCCGCGACGACTCCGACGACCTCGACGACCTCGACGACGACCTTGCCGACGCCGCCACGCCCGAAGGCGTGCCGGCGGAAACGTCCGCGTCGCTCTCCGGCGTCGAGGTCATCGCCGATCAGGTCAAACGTCTGCCCAATGCGCCGGGCGTCTACCGTATGCTCGACGGCGACGGCACCGTCCTCTACGTCGGCAAGGCGCGGAATCTGAAGAAGCGGGTGGTGAACTACACCCGCGGCCAGGGGCTGACCGCCCGCACCCTGCGCATGGTGCGCGAGACGCGGAGCATGGAGTTCGTCCAGACCCGCACCGAGACGGAAGCGCTGCTGCTCGAGGCGAACCTCATCAAGCGGCTGCGCCCCCGCTTCAACGTCCTGCTGCGCGACGACAAGAGCTTCCCCTACATCCTGGTCACCGGCGACCACGACGCCGCCGCACTGGTCAAACATCGCGGCCCCCGCAAGCGCAAGGGCGCCTACTACGGTCCCTTCGCCTCGGCCCAGGCCGTCGGCCGGACGATCAATTCGCTGCAGAAGGCGTTCCTCATCCGCACCTGCTCGGACGCCGTCTACGACACCCGGACGCGGCCCTGCCTTCTCTTCCAGATCAAGCGCTGCGCCGCCCCCTGTACGGCCGAGATCTCGCTCGCCGACTACCGCACCCTCGTCGACGAGGCCGAACGCTTCCTCGCCGGCAAGTCGAAGGCGGTGCAGGCGGAGCTCGCCGCGGCCATGCATGCCGCGGCCGAGGACCTCGACTTCGAGCGCGCCGCCGTCTACCGCGACCGCCTCGCCGCCCTGTCCCATGTCCAGGCCCATCAGGGCATCAACCCGCAGGGGGTCGAGGAGGCCGACGTCTTTGCCCTCCACCAGGAGGGTGGCCAGACCTGCATCCAGGTGTTCTTCTTCCGCACCGGCCAGAACTGGGGCAACCACGCCTTCTATCCGCGCGCCGACCGGACGCTGGAGCCGGAGGAGATCCTGGAGAGCTTCGTCGCCCAGTTCTACGACGACAAGCCGGTGCCGCGCCTGATCCTGCTCTCCCACGACACGCCCGAGCGCGAACTGCTCGAACAGGCGCTCTCCGAGCGTTCGCAGTATCACGTCGAGATCGCCCACCCCAAGCGCGGCGAGAAGAGGGACCTCGTCGACCACGCGGCTCTCAACGCCCGCGAGGCGCTCGGCCGCAAGCTCGCCGAGACCTCGTCTCAAGCGAAGCTGATGGAGGGCGTCGCCCGCGCCTTCGCGTTGCCCGAGACACCGAAGCGCATCGAGGTCTACGACAACTCCCATGTGATGGGGACGCATGCCGTCGGCGGCATGATCGTCGCGGGGCCGGAGGGCTTCGTGAAGGGGCAATACCGCAAGTTCGACATCAAGTCGGCCGAGACCACCCCCGGCGACGACTACGCCATGATGCGCGAGGTGCTGACCCGCCGCTTGTCCCGCCTCGTCAAGGAACACGGCTCCCGCGACGCCGCGCCCCGCGACGAAGCGGGCTTCGGCCCCTGGCCCGACCTGATCCTGGTCGACGGCGGCAAGGGCCAGCTGGAGATCGCCCGACAGGTGGCGGACGAAATCGGCATCGGCGATCAGATCGCCTTCGTCGGCATCGCCAAGGGTTCGGATCGCGACGCGGGGCGGGAAAAATTCTTCTTCTTCGATCGGCCGGACATCATGCTGCCCGAGCGCGATCCGGTGCTCTACTTCGTCCAGCGCCTGCGCGACGAGGCCCACCGCTTCGCCATCGGCACCCACCGGGCGAAGCGGACGAAGGCGATCAGGCAATCGACCCTCGACGAGATCCCGGGCATCGGCCCGACCCGCAAGCGGGCGCTGCTGAACCACTTCGGCACGGTGAAGGCCATCGGCCGCGCCGGCCTCGGCGACCTGATGGAGGTCCCCGGGATTTCGGAAGCGATGGCCGAGACCATCCGGGGATGGTTCCATCAGGGGGAGGGGTGAGGCCGGGCGGTCGACAGCCATGATCACGGTGACACGACCGAGCTCTATTCCGCTTCTCTACGATCCTTCGACCCCGATCTCCCGAAGAGAGGCCGACGATGGGCCATTACCCCGAGAAGATCCTCCAATTGCAGGCCCTCGCTTGGCTCGAGGCTCATCGCGGCTACGTCGGATGTTTCTCCGATGAGGAAGGCCGTGGCGCGCGCATGGACGCCGCCGGACGCCTCGGCGACAGGTTGGTGTTGATCGAGACCAAGGCACGGGCCGCAGACCTTCTGACGGTCGGCCCGGACGACGCCGATCAGATGGAATGCAAGGTCTCCGCAACTCTCACCGCGCTCTATCGCGGGCTGGAGACGCCCCTGACTCGCGCCGCCGCCGAGATCTGGGACCGACGTCGTCGACCGTTGATTGCCCTCCTCGCCGGCGACTGGTCACCGAGCGCACGTGGCGGGCTCGGAACAACGTGCGAACGACGCGCCCGCGAGTGGGGCTTCGACTGGGAGTTCTGGCTCTGGACGGGAACGCACGTCGAGACGATCGCGGCGGGGGGCGCCCCGATCCTCGACCAGGCCGGCAGCCCTCCGAACTGGGCCGAGATCCCCATCCCCTTGCTGCGAGCCACCGGCGGACGCGCTGTTGCGCGAAAGATCGAGGAACTGCGGATCATGGCCGCCGAGCGCGGCGTCGGCGCTCTCTTCGAGCGCTTCCTCACCGCGGCCGCCACCTCCGGCTACGGTTTGAAACCCGGCCGGATTTGCCTGTCGGCCACACGAAAGCGGTTCGCGGGACGAGACACCGCCGTAGTCGTCTCCGCCTATCTCGACCACTCCTCACCGGGCCGTCTCGCCGTCGGTTTCGTGAAGGGATGGTTCGACATCGAGCCGACCGATCTGCCCGGCACGCCTTCCCCCCAGCACTTCTATTATCTGAACGACGATCGCTTCTTCATCGCTCTCGACGAGATCGATCGCCTGTTTGCCCTGCCGTTACGCACGATCGAATGAATCGACACACGGTATCTCGAGGAGGCAGCATCGGCAGAACCCGGCTCCCCACCCGTTGACGCCCCCCCTCCCCCCATGCTCTGACTGGCATGTCGACGAGGAATCCC
>CALMFH010000265.1 GCA_937864925.1 uncultured Alphaproteobacteria bacterium
AGGGCCCGGTGAAGATCTTCGAGAGCCAGGACGCGGCGGTCGCCGGCATCCTCGGAGGCCAGGTGGTGGCCGGCGACGTCGTCGTCATCCGATACGAGGGCCCCAAGGGTGGCCCCGGCATGCAGGAGATGCTCTATCCGACCAGCTATCTGAAATCGAAGGGCCTGGGGAAGGCCTGCGCCCTCCTCACCGACGGCCGCTTCTCCGGCGGCACCTCGGGCCTGTCGATCGGCCACGCCTCGCCGGAAGCGGCCGAGGGCGGCAACATCGGCCTCGTCGAGGCCGGCGACCGCATCCGCATCGACATCCCCAACCGGACGATCGACCTCCTGATCTCCGACGAGGAGATGGCGGCGCGTCGGGCGAAGATGGAGATGAAGGGCAAGGACGCCTGGAAGCCGACGGCGCCGCGCGCCCGCAAGGTCTCCGCCGCGCTGCGTGCCTACGCCGCCATGGCGACCTCGGCCGCCAAGGGCGCGGTGCGCGACGTGACGCAGATCGAGCGCTGAGCCGAGCGCGACGCACATTCCGAGTCCGCGAAGGGTGGGTGACCGGTCGGTCCCCGCCCTTCGTCGTTTTCGCACCTCCGATTCCGTCGAATCGTAATGATCAATGTAATTTCCGGTAAACCGTCTCCCTTCACTCGATGTTTCGACTTGTCTGCAATATTGCCCCCCTCTGAATTACGAGACGAAGGGGAGCGTCATGGCTACGCAGATCCGTGAACTCATCGGTAACCACAAGATCTTGCCCGTCTCTATGGAGCGCGTGCGTGATGAGGACGATCTCTACGAACTGGGAATGACGTCGTTCGCCTCGGTTCAGCTGATGCTGGCGCTGGAGGAGGCGTTCGACATCGAGTTCCCCGAGCGCATGCTCAATCGCAAGACCTTCGCGTCGATCTCGGCGATCGACCGCTCGGTTTCCGAACTCGTCTCCGGGAGGGCCTGATCCGATGAACGTCGCCGTGAACCCCGCCGCTCTCACCACGCCGGCGCTCGAGCGCATGGCCCGTGTCGCCGACGAGGTGGCCGCCAGATACGCTGCCGATGTCGACGCGACCGGCCGCTTTCCGGAAGAGACTTTCGCCGCGCTGAAGCGCGAACGCCTGCTCGGCTGCTGGATCCCGAAGGAATACGGCGGCGAGGGCCTGTCCCTCACCGAGATCTGCGGCCTCGTCGCCCGCCTCGGCCAGGCCTGCGGTTCCTCGGCGATGATCTACGGCATGCACCAGATCAAGATGTCGAGTCTGATCCAACATTCGGTCGGCTCGCCCTGGCACCTCGACTACATGCGTGAAGCGGCACGCGATCAGCTCCTGCTCGGCTCGGCGACGACCGAGGGCGGCATCGGCGGCGACCTGCGCAACTCGATCTGCGCCGTCGAAGTGGTCGGCGACCGCTATCGTCTGACCAAGCAGGCGACCTGCATCTCCTACGGCCGCGCTGCGGATGCGATCCTCGCCACCTGCCGCCGCAACCCCGACGCCGCCTCGTCGGATCAGGTCATGGTCGTCTGCAGGAAGGGTGACTACACCCTGCGCGAGACCGTCGATTGGGACACCATGGGAATGCGCGGCACCCGCTCGGAGGGCTTCGAGTTGGTGTCGGAAGGGGACGCCCGTCAGGTCTTCGTCCAGCCCTTCTCCGAGATCGCCGCCCAGTCGATGCTCGCCATGGCGCACATCATCTGGACCGCCACCTGGTACGGCATCGCCGCCGACACCGTGGTCAAGGCGCAGGCCTTCGTGAAGGCCGAGGCCAAGAAGAAGCCGGGCACCGTGCCGCCGGGCGCGCTGCGTCTCGCCGAGGTCTCCGCCTCGCTGCAACAGATGAAGTCGCTGCTCGTCGCCGGCATCGCCCGCTACGAGGAGGCCCTCGCCGACGAGAGCCTGATGAACACTCTGTCGTTCATCGCCGAACTCAACACCATCAAGGTGTCGGCCTCGCAGCTCGGCATCGCCATCGCTCAGCAGTCGCTGATGATCCTCGGCCTCGCCGGCTATCGCAACGCCGGCCCCTGGACCATCGCCCGCAACTACCGCGACCTGCTCTCCGCCGCGATCATGATCAACAACGATCGCATCCTCGGCAACACGTCGAACCTCTTGCTCATCAGCAAGATCGACGTCTCGGTCGCGTGAGGTGAGAATGAACGCCATTCCCCCCGAGATCCGCGCGGCCGCACCGGTCGTCACCCCGGACGCCCCGGCCAAGCCCTTCCTCGATCGCCTGTTCGCGGACGGGGTGTTGATGCCGACCGGCGTCGACGGCCTCTACGGCCGTTCCGGCGCCTTCGAGGAGGTCATCGACGGCTTCGAGCGTCTGGTCGAACGCTTCTCCCGTGAGGACGGTGCGGTGAAGATCCATTTCCCCCCGGCCATGCCGCGGGTGAACATGGAGAAGTCGGGATACCTCAAGAGCTTCCCGCAGCTCGCCGGCTCGATCCATTCCTTCATGGGCAACGACGCCGATCACTGCCAACTGATCGCCGCGCTGACCGAGGGCCGCGACTGGAGCGACTATCAGTCGCCGACCGACGTGGTGCTGACGCCCGCCGCCTGCTACCCGCTCTATCCGACGGTGGCGGCGAAAGGTGCGGTCCCGATGTCGGGGCTGCTCTTCGACCTGAAGAGCTACTGCTTCCGCCACGAGCCGTCCAAGGAACCGACCCGCATGCAGCTCTTCCGCATGCGCGAGAACGTCTGCATCGGCACGCCGACGCAGGTGACCGAGTTCCGCGAGCGGTGGCTGGAGCGCGGCCCGAAGCTGATCGCCTCGCTCGGCCTGCCGTGCGAGCTCGACGTCGCCAACGATCCGTTCTTCGGCCGCGGCGGCAAGCTGATGGCGCGCAACCAGCGTGACCAGCAGCTCAAGTTCGAACTGCTGATCCCGGTCAACGACGGCGCCGATCCGACCGCCTGCCTGTCCTTCAACTACCACCAGAACCACTTCGGCACGCTGTGGGGGATGAAGCGCGAGGACGGCGAGGAGGCGCACTCGGCTTGCGTCGGCTTCGGCCTCGAGCGCATCGCGCTGGCGTTGTTCCGCCACCACGGCAACGACGTGGCGAAGTGGCCGGACGAGGTCCGGGACGTGCTGTTCGGGTGAGGGGAGGGGTCGGGTCGTAGGGTGCGGAGAGCCGCAGGCGAATTGCACCGTCCGCCCCCGCCGTCTGCCCCGAAGCCCACCCCGACCGCAGCCGGTGCAATTCGCTCGCGCGCTTTGCACCCGACGCGGTCCGCACCGCATTCCCCGCGCCTCCGGGCGCGGTCTTCCTTCTCCCCTTGCGGGAGAAGGTGGCCGAAGGCCGGATGAGGGGTCCGGGCCTCTCCTCCGGTACGGCGCTCGAAGGGGCGCCCGGTTGCGCGCCGAGGCGCGCGCCTCATCCGCCCCTTCGGGGCACCTTCCCCCGCGAGGGAGGAAGGGGGCACCCGGAGAGCAGCCTCGATCCTCGGAGACCCCCGCATGCGCCTCCCCGATCCCTCCTCCCATCGCCCCCATGCACTCCATGCGGCCGATCGGCGTTGGCCGGAGACCAACTGCTGGACCGACCTGTGGATCGAGATCGTCGCCGCCCTCGGCCACGAGCCGGCGGCGATGCTCGGCTTCACCGTGACGCAGAGCTACGAGGGCGATCAGGCGACCTTCTTCAAGGTGCCGACCGCCGATCTCGAGCGCCTCTTCGGCCTCGAACTGCTGGAGCTCTCCATCTTCGACCGGCTGGAGGCCCACGTCGCCGAGCAGGTGGCGCGCGGCCGCATCGTCCTGGTCGAGGCCGACGCCCATTTCCTGCCCGATACGCTCGGGGTGACCTATCGCACCGGCCATTCCAAGACGACGATCGGCATCACCGCCATCGACGCCGCGGCCCGCCGCCTCGACTATTTCCACAATGCCGGCTACTTCCGGCTGACGGGCGAGGACTACGACGGCATCTTCGGCGCATCCGGGCAGCCGCGCGATCCGGCGATCCTCTTTCCCTATGTCGAGTTCCTCAAGATCCCCGAGCGGGCGCCGATCGTCGATCTCCGCCGCGAGGCCGTCGACCTCCTGAAGCGCCATCTCGCCCGCCGCCCGGCCGAGAACCCGTTTGCCGCCTGGAGCGCCGACTTCGCCCGCCACACGGCGGATCTGGCGACCCGGCCGCCGGAGTGGTTCCACATCTACGCCTTCAACCTGATGCGTCAGTACGGCGCCAATTTCGAACTGCTGGCGAGCCATCTCGCCTGGCTGGAAGGGCAGGGGGAGAGCGGCCTCGAGGCCCCGCGTCTCGCGGCGGAAGAGATCGCCGAGACCATGAAGGTGATGCAGTTCAAGCTCGCCCGCGCCATGGCGAAGAAGCGCTTCGACGGGTTGTCCGAGATGATCGACGGCTGCGCGACCGCCTGGGAGCGCTGCATGGGGGCACTGGTGGCGGGGTACCTGGCAGGAGATGCGCGCGCCGCGGCGTGAACCACGCCGGGTGCGATCTCGATAGCCATGCGATGATCGCATACCCCGATTCCCCGGAGCGACCTCGTGACCCACGCCCTGCCGATCGATGCCTCTCGCCGCGCTCTCGACGCCGGATGGCGCATGGCCTCGACCGCCCCCGGCGCCTGGGCCACCCCCGCCGACGTCGACCCCGCCGCCGAATGGCTCGACGCGATCGTCCCGGGCACCGTCGCCGCGACGCTCCGCGCCCACGGCCGCTGGTCGGAAGACGCCCCGACGCCACTCCATGATCGCGACCACTGGTACCGCACCACCCTCGACGTCACCGGCCGCCGCCGTCTGCGCTTCGACGGGCTCGCCACCTTCGCCGAGGTCTTCCTCGACGGCGTCGAGATCCTGCGCTCGTCGTCGATGTTTCTCGCCCACGAGGTCGACGTCGATCTCCACCCCGGTTCGGACCTCGTCATCGTCTTCCGCTCGCTCGCCCGCGCCCTCGACGCGGTGAAGCCGAAGCGCGCCCGCTGGCGCCCGCGCCTGATCCCCGAGCAACGGCTGCGCGCCGTCCGCACCACCCTCCTCGGCCACATGCCCGGCTGGTGCCCGCCGATCGACGCGGTCGGGCCCTTCCGCCCGATCACCCTCGCCGACCCGGCCACCGATCCGATCCGCACCGCCCGTCTCGACGCCGGTTACGATGGCCTCGACGGCCACTTGAAGGCCCGCCTCGTCTTCGAGGAACCGACGCTGCCGGCCTCCGCCCGACTTCTCTGCGCCGGCTGCGAAACCCCGCTGACCCTCGATCCGGACGGTGCCCTCGTCGGCGAACTGCCGCTCGCCGGCATCGAACCCTGGTGGCCGGCGACCCACGGCGACCCCGTCCTCCACGATGTCGAGGCCGAGATCGACGGCGTCCGCTTGCGGCTCGGCCGCGTCGGCTTCCGCTCCGTCGCGGTCGATCGTGGGCCGGATGGCAACGGCTTCGGCCTCGTCGTCAACGGTGTGTCGGTCTTCGCCCGTGGCTCGGTGTGGGTCCCGAGCGACATGGTCGGGCTCTCAGGTGATCGCTCGAGCTACGAGGTCGAATTGACCCGTATCCGCGACGCCGGTCTCAACATGGTCCGCGTACCCGGCATCGCCGTCTACGAGACGGGCGCCTTCCACGACCTCTGCGACGAACTCGGCATCCTCGTCTGGCAGGATCTGATGTTCGCCAATTTCGATTACCCCGCCGGCGACGCCGACTTCGTCGCCGAAGCCCGCGCCGAAGCCGGAGAGGTCGCCGCGCGGCTCGCGCGTCACCCGTCGAGCGCCGTGGTGTGCGGCGGCTCCGAGATCACCCAGCAGGCGGCGATGATGGGCCTGCCGCCGGCGATGTGGGGCAATGCCCTCTTAGACACGATCCTGCCCGCCGTCGTCGCGGCCGAGGTGCCGGATCTCCCCTGGGTTCGCTCCACTCCCGACGGCGGCGCCATGCCCTTCGTCGCCGATGCCGGCGTCACCCATTATTACGGTGTCGGTGCCTATGGCCGCCCGCTGGAGGATGCCCGCCGGGCGAACGTCCGCTTCGCCGCCGAATGCCTCGCCTTCGCCTGCGTACCCGAGGACAAGACCGTCGCCGAACGCCTCGCGGTGCCCCCGGTCCATTCTCCCGCCTGGAAGGCCGGGGTGCCGCGCGATCTCGGCGCCGGCTGGGATTTCGAGGACGTGCGCGAGACCTACGAGCGGATGGTGTTCGGCGTCGCTCCTGCGGCCCTGCGCCATGACGATCCCGAGCGATACCTCGACATCGCCCGCGCCACCGTCGCTCATGTCGTCGAGGAGACGATCCGCGAGTGGCGCCGCCCCGGCTCGACCTGTCGTGGCGCCTTGGTCTTCACCCACCGCGATCCGAAGATCGGCGCCGGCTGGGGCCTGGTCGATGCTCTCGGCCGGCCGAAATCGGCCTTCCATGCGCTGGCGCGCGCCTCGGCGCCGCTCCTGCTGATCCTCTCCGACGAGGGCGTCAACGGCCTCGACGTCCACGTCGTCAATGAGACGCCGGAACCGGTCGTCGGCCGGCTCGAACTCGTCGCCCTCGCCGACGGCCACCGCCCGGCGGTCTCGGGCGCCCGCGAGGTCGAGGTGGCGGCGCGCGGCAGCCTCTCTCTCGCCGCCTGCGATCTCTTCGGCGCCTTCTTCGACACGACCCGCGCCTATCGCTTCGGCCCTGCCGCCCACGATCTCACCCATGCCCGGTTGATCGGCACCGACGGCGAAGCGCTCGCCGAAGCCTTCCACTGGCCGCTCGGCCGCTCGGTGGCGAAAAAGCGCGCCGGCCTCGCGGCGCGGATCGAGCGCACCGGCGACGACTGGGATCTGATCGTGTCCTGCGAGGAGGCGGTGACCTCGGTCGTCGTTTCCGACGAGGCCTTCACCTGCGCCGACGGCTTCCACCTGGCCCCCGGCGAGAGCCGCCTGCGCCTGGTACGCCGGCCCGAAGCCTCGGCCGACGCGGTGCCCGAAGGCCGTGTCCGAGCGCTGAACGCGCGGGAACGGGCGACCTATCGGGGGTGACGGACCCCGGGTTTGACGTTACGTAGCGGCTGCGCCGGGGACGCCGAAAGAATGGATTCGGGGCGACGCAGGCCAACCGCGCGCCAGAGGGCCGCTATGAAGGCCGATCACGCGGGAGCGGTCAGGGTCTCCCCCCGCCGATCGCGTAGCGCTCCTGGTCGGCCTCGACGAAGTCGACGGCCGGATCTGACCTGAGCTTCTGTAGGGCATCCCGTTCGGTCTCGCCGGAGACGATGCCGAACATACCGAGCTTGTCGAAATCCGGTCGCCGAAGCCCCAGGGATCGGGCGAAACTGACGCGCGCCGGCGAACGAGCGTCTTCCAGGCGCCTCTGGGCATCTGGCGTCAAGCCGACGTGGACATGAATTGTGTCTGCCATCGTGGGCCTCCAAGTCGCGGCAAGCTTAGCATACTCGTCTGTCCGTTAACAAACTCGCCGCCACCGTTCGGGTTCCGAAAAAGGACTTTGGAGCGTGGTTTTCCACCCTGGCCATAAGATATGGCTGTTGGTTGCCTCCTCGACCAGTGGGGGGACGCTTCGGCTCCGGCGGCGCCGGCCGCCGGAACCTCATCGTCTCCGTGGCGTGTCGCCGCCGTCACACGGTCAACTGGATCAGTCCCGCGCCCAGGTCCAGGGGGTCGCCGAGCGGTCTCGCACGCAGCTTGAGCCGGTCCCACGCCTCCAGCGCGGACATGTCTGGTTCGAACTCGAACATCAGGGCGGCGAGCGCTGCGACGTGCGGCGTCGCCATCGATGTGCCCGAGAGGAAGTTGTAAGCGCCCCCGGGCCACGAGGAATAGACGCCGACGCCGGGCGCGGCAACATCGACGGCCCCTATTCCGTCCAACTGACGCGAACTGAACGGAGCGACCCCGAGGTCCGATCCCACCGCAGCGACCGATAGGATGGATGGGCATGCGGCGGGGTTGCCGACGGCTCCGAGTGAGTTCGGACGGCGGCTTTCGTTACCGGCGGCGGCGACGATCAGGGTGCCGTTGCCCTTCCGTGGCCTGAGGAGACGCTCGGCGATGCGTTCATAGAGCTGGGAATACGGGTCTCCCGGTCTGCGGGGTGAACCGAGACTCATGGAGATGACCCTCGCGCCCGCCTCGACCGCCCACTGGATACCTTCGATGATCGTGCTGTCCTCTCCGCGGCCGGCGTTGGAAAGGACCTTGCCGACGAGCAGAGTCGCGTCGGGCGCGACGCCGTAGGCCCGCCCGGACCCGTTGGGACGTTGGGGGCCGTTTACGGTGCCACAGCAATGGGTGCCGTGTCCGTGGCCGTCGGTGACGGGCTCTCCGCGCACGAAGCTCCGCAGATTGTCCGTAATCAGCCGGTCGCGGAAATCGGGATGCGCCTCGTCGATCCCGGTATCCAGTACTGCGACCTTGACGCCGCGCCCGGTCGGTCGTTCGGCCTTGGTGAGGCCGATCGCCGCGAGTCCCCAAGTGTGGGTCGGTGTGTCGACATGAGCGCTGGCACTCCGAAACAGCGACGCGGGCGGTCTGAATTCTGGCCGGGTGCCCGCAGCGAGGACGGCCAGTGCCTGATCGATCCCGTCCCGCAGGCCACGCAGATAGTCCAGGCCGATGAGCGGCGGCGCCGGCTGGGCCGTGGTCTCCGTGACCGGGGAGGGCAACGTCCTGACCTCGTTGGGGAAAACGCCCTCCACCTCTGCCGCGTTGCGCAGGCGTTCGACGTCCGCCTCACTCGCGATGACACTCGCGCATCCGAGTTCGGCATGGATGTGGGCATTCGCGATGTCGGCCCCTCCCAGACCCATCGCCAGGGGCCCCATGCCGCCGTTCCCGCCATTTCGCGGAACCAGCGACATGACCTTCGCCATCATCTCGGCGTTCTCGTCGATCCGCTCCCGGAACAGGACGATATGGGTGGCACGGAGATCTTCCGTGCCTTCTGATCCGCGCGGCCCACCAGCGCGTGCGGTCTTTCGCGACTTCGCCATTCCCGCTCCCCCGATTGCGAACACCACAGGCCCGAATGGCGTGCGGCATCGGTCGAATGCAATCAGAATGCGAAAATGTGAATAATGCAATCCGCGAAATTACCGCGATGCGCTTATCCCCCCCCCTCAGTACAACAACCGCGCCCGGATCGTGCCGGGGATCGCCCGCATCGCCTCGAGGATCTCGTCGGCGAAGTCGCCGGCGCCGTCCGCCTCGATCACCACGTAGCCGACTTCGCCCTCGGTCTGCAGGAACTCCGAACCGATGTTGAGGCCGCGATCCGAGATCAGGTTGTTGAGCTTGTTGAGCATCCCCGGCCGGTTCTCGTGGACGTGGATGAAACGCGTGCCGTTCGGCCGCGTCGGCAGCTGCACCTGCGGGAAGTTGACCGCGCCGACCGTCGAGCCGATGTCGGAATAGTCGACGAGCTTGCGCGCCACTTCCGCGCCGATGCGCTCCTGCGCCTCCTCGGTCGAGCCGCCGATGTGCGGGGTGAGGATGACGTTCGGCAGGCCCTGCAGCGGCGAGACGAACTTCTCGGCGTTCGACTTCGGCTCCTTGGGGAAGACGTCGATCGCCGCCCCGGCGAGATGGCCGCTCTTCAGCGCCTCGGCGAGCGCGTCGAGATCGGCGACGGTGCCGCGGGCGTTGTTGATGAAGTAGGCGCCCTTCTTCATCGCCGCGAACTGGGCCGCCCCCATCATGTTCTGCGTCTGTGGCGTCTCCGGCACGTGCATGGAGACGATGTCGGACACCGCGAGCAATTCGTCGAGCGTCTCGGCCGGCTCGGTATTGCCGTGGCGCAGCTTGTCGGTGAGATCGTGGAAGATCACCCGCAGACCCATGCTCTCGGCGAGGTTGGAGAGCTGCGAGCCGATGTTGCCGTAGCCGACGATGCCGAGCGTCTTGCCGCGCACCTCGAAGGAGCGGTCGGCCGACTTGTCCCAGCCGCCCTGATGCGCCGACACCGAGCGATCGAAGATGCGGCGCATCAGCATGACGATCTCGCCGATCACCAGTTCGGCCACCGACCGGGTGTTGGAGAACGGCGCGTTGAACACCGGCACGCCGCGCCGCCGCGCCGCGCCGAGGTCGACCTGATTGGTGCCGACCGAGAAGCAGCCGACCGCCATCAGCCGCTCGGCCGCCGCGAACACCTCTTCGGTGAGTTGGGTGCGCGAGCGGATGCCGATCATGTGGGCGCCGCGGATCGCCTCCTTCAGCGCCTCGCCCTCCAACGCCTTGGGCAGATGGACGAGGTTGGTGTAGCCGGCCGCCTTCATCAGATCGACGGCGGTCTTCGAGATGCCCTCGAGGAGCAGGACGGAGATGCGGTCGCGCGGCAGCGAGAGGCGAGGGGGCATGGGTGAGAACCTCGGTGGAACGGGAAAGCGATGGTCTAGTGCCTCGCGCTCTCCGGTTCAATCCGTCCGTGGCGCATCGCTTCGCCCCGCCCTGCGACACCGCGCCGCCGATCCGTCGCCCGGCTCCACCGACGACGACACGGCTCGGCTCACGAGCCTCGGACCTCTCCGACCCTCCCGCTCATCACGGATCGACCGACCGGATCCGCCGCCATGCAGAGATCTGCGATGGTTCGGGCGGTGCCGCGGTTCGTATCGAAAGGCGCCAGGGCAGCTGAGATTATAGTCGTGTTCGGTCGACCCGAAGTAGTCGAATCGAGCAGGGCCGACGTCATTTTGACGACGATGCCGCATTTCGAATGCTTTTTCGGTTCATAATCTCGTCGATGTCGGATGAGGAGGTCAACATTCCGGATCTGTTCATCTGGACATCGAGCGCGAGGGACGACCGGCGATCGAACCGAGCGCGGGCGCGAGGGGGCGGCCCGCGGTGAGATCGAGCGATCCGGGTCCTCTCCTCGCGGGGCGCGTCTCCATGGCCGGGCCGCGCCCGAGAAGACGGAGTGGCAAAGGGAGAGGTCATCATGAACACCGTCGGGCACATCGGGTTCGCGGCGTTGGCAGCAGCCGTGGTGTTGGCGTTCACCGCCGGGGCCACCGCGGCGTTTCCCGTTCCGAACCGCATCGAAGCACGATCCGACATCGTCACCGTTCATGGGTGCCACATCGGGTGCGTCAAAACCGGTCCACTTTCCGCCCACAGGCACCATTTCCGCACCTGCGTGAGGTTGCCGTGCGGGCGCAACACGCCCTCGCCGCCGCCACCGCGCCGGTGACCCGGGATCGGCCGCCGGTTCCCCCGGGCGACGAGGTTGCGGCGGCGTCCGTGCGGATCCGATCTGATCCGATCCGTCCGGGTGGAAAGCGGAGGACGTCATGATCGAGCCGTCGGCTCCGAACGAGGGCCGAGCGGTTCGGATGCGCCCTGGATGTCGGTTTCTCCCGTATCTCGCGGATGTCACGGTACGGCCGTTCGACGATCGGTCGCGGTCGCCGGGTGGCGGGAGAGCATCGCCCTGTGACGAGGACCTCACCGGCGGATCCGAACGGCGGCGTTCGTGAACGCCGGCCGGAGGTCCTTCATTCCGCCGGTCCCTGGACCATCGAGTACTCCAAGCGCAACGCCGAGAGCCCGAAGGCGCGGTTCTGCTCCATGACGCGGATCGTAGCCAGCGAGACCGCCGTCCGCTTCCGTCTGGACGGCAAGAGCCTGGACATCGACATCATGGGCGATTCCACCGGGGCGCTCGGCCCCCGGGGTACCGGTCACCTACGTCTACTCGTCCGAGTCCGGCAAGGGTGTCCCCGCCAAGGCGACCGCCGCGGTGACGCGCGATCTGGAAGGTGTCGACTGGCTCGGCATTTCGGAGAAGGGACAGCTCATCGGCCATGCCGAAGCGATGGCGGATGCCGACACCCTGACCATCCGCTCCCAGACCAAGACCTGGCGCTATCCGCTCGGCGATACGGTCGGCCCCTTCGACGTGGTGATGGATTGCGTGCAGAAGCACGTACTCTGACGTGACACACGGGGCGGCCCGAGATCGGCCGCCCCACACCACGGACCGATCACGGTCATGGACCGGTGCCGTCGTGGCGGCCGTCTCGCCGACGATCGGTGATGCGACGGCGAATCGCCGGTCGGCGCGCGACGAGGGGCACGCCGAGCCCGACCGATGCCGACGTCGGCCTAGGTGTCGGGCGACGAGGCGGCGACGAACCGATGCGCGCGAAAGCGCTTCGGCTCGTGAGTGCAGCCGCGCGCGCCGGCGCCGGCACAGAGCAGGCCCTGCGGTGCGAGCTTCGACGACCGCGTCTCGAGGTGACGCCCGAAGGCCCGGTGTCACTGCCTGTCGTGCCCGTGCACAGGGCGGGTGAATGCACGGAGCATCCGTCGACGCCCCGACCGATCGCGCGAGCGGCCCCGGAGTGGTTCACGCCGGGTTCGTCGGATCGGTCCGGGGTCGTCCGGACCCGATTGTGGACCAACCGGTGGACCGGGCATGAAACGCCGAAAGCCCGAGAATCGCTTCTCAGAAATCGTGTCGTTTCAAGGGCTTGCGAGGAATTGGCTGGGGGACCTGGACCCCCACTCGAGCCGAATTCTTCAATGAATTCGGTTCCAAGTCCGAGGATCGCTGGCGTTTTGCCCCTACCTCTGACCCCCGATTTGTGCCCAATGCGGAGTGCCACGTCAAGAAGGTCGGGTACTCGATCACAAGCCATTTCGATCGTTCGATCAGGACAGACTGCAACAAGCTGGAAAGGAGAGTCGGCAGCTTTCGTTCAGTCTGTCGATACGATCCAAGGCATGCTTCTGGTGGGCAATACTCTTCTTCATGAGATCGTGAATGGGCGCGTATTCCCTCATCTCGACTGTGCCATTGCGCCAAAATCATGAGAATTCGTCCCTAATGGGCGCGCAGGGCTGTGTATTCCCAGATGCGTGATTTGAAATGACGTCAAAAAAACTCGAAATTCTGAAAACGTGAACAAATACAATTGGTTGCTATTCACCTCCAGCTGGATTTCGCTGTTTCCCCAATGTAGGTTTGGTGGCACCTGGGAATTTGAAGTGGAGGTCCAAATATGCGCAGGATCCTGCCGGATCGGTCTTGAGAGGCCCAGCAATAGGCTTGAGGGGGTAAAAATATTCGAAAGCACGAAGCGACCTAATCTCGATGCTTAGATTGGAGCTGTGCAATGGGAACAACCATAGATTAATGGAAAATTAACCAATAACCAAAAGACGACCGGATTCTTGATCTGGGAGCTGCTATCTGTAACTCCGTCGGATGGGTTTCCGACTGATCGGGCAACAGGGCGCCAAAGGGCGACCGCCGCCGAGCGCCAACTCGGCGGCGGCCTGATCACGAACCTCCTGGACAGACAGGTGATCCATGACTGCTCTCATTATCGGCGCCGCCGGGCGCATCCGCAATTCCCACTCTCGCCAGCTCGATATGGGGGCGGCGCCGGTCGAAGTGACCGCAACGCCGATCCGTCAGGGCGACCGTCGCCGGCTGCACGCCGACGCGACCTGTCGCTCCGCCCGCTTCCGCGGCTGATCTCGCCCATCGTCGAATTTGAATCGACCGGATCGTCTGATGGCGGTTCGGCGGGAGTGGACTCATGTTCCTCACGAATACTCATTCGAATACGGGATGCGGGATGGCGCCCGATCTCTTCGGCACCATCCCGCAGTCGCCCGTCCGCGTCGTGACGCCGCGGTTGGAGCCGACGATCATCGCGGCGCCCGGCTCTGCCATCGACGACATCGTCAAGGCGCCGGCGCTCGACCGCGCCGGGATCTATGTCGGGGTCTGGTACGGGCACGCAGCGCCGGTCGCCTACAGCGGACAATCGAGTTGGTGCACCGCGAAGCGTATCGGTGACGCGAAATTCCGTTGTCCGTCCGCGGCGGATCTTCTGATCGGGGTCACCGATTCCGCAGATCGGCTCTCCGGTGCGGATGTGCGGGTCCTCGAGCGGCTGATGTTTCTCCAGATCATCGAGGCCCGTTACGCCGCTTTCGGTTCGGTGCCACCCGGTGCAGTCGTGCCGCGGGAGCGCTACACCCTCCTGAGACGGCTGTTCGGAGAAGTTTGTATCTCTCTGAAGGTGGCAGGGCTTCTGTTCTGCAGTGTGCCGGACGGTGTTCTCCTCGGCGGCCCGCTCACCGAAAGAGGCGTCCTTCGCAGCGATGTGCCGATCGGTGATCGGTTCCGCCTCGAAACGCCCCGGGGACCGGCAGAAATGGTCCAACGCGGCCCGTCGTATGTGATCGTGCCCGGCTCGCCGGCACGGTGCACATGGTCGCCGTCTCTGAAAGCCATCGGAGTGCTTCAACAGGAATTGGTACACGGTGGTGTCGTGGCGCCCACGGATGATGACAACTGGTTCAATCTCACGCAGCCGATCCGCCTCTCCAGTGCCTCGGCCGCCGCCAGATTCGTTACTGGGTCGGTGGCTGGCTCGCCCAACCAGTGGCGGGGCATCTCCCCGGGTGGTCCTGCGACGCCGACGCGTGCCGCGGTCGCCGGACGGGCGGCAATCGATAACGAGACGCCCGATTTGACGACCGCGTGCAGCTCTTTCGAAGAGGCCGGTTCGAGCGGTGGGGAGACGCCCCATGCCTGACAGACGCAACGCCTATCTCCGCCGTCTGGACGACGAGACGGTCGACATTTCGGTCCAAGAGCCGGATGCCGTGATCGATCGGCTGCTTGAAGCCAGCCTGCGTGCCGGGCTGGGGCGAAAAGACTTTCAGAAGCTGTGCAGTGAAACCTGCCTCGCCGTGACACTGGAGGTGCCCTCTGCCTCCTGGGTCACTCCTCTGGTTCAGGTCATCGGGCGCATCTGTCGCGAGGCGGAAGTGGTGAGCGTCATGCCGCCTCGCAAACGCGGCGATCCGACCCCATTCAGTGAAGCCAAGGCTGCCAAAGCGTTCGGCAATGCCAAGTCGGTGATTGCGATCACGACCGATCGCGCCAACCTGCTGCCAAACTCGTTCATGGCGGCTGCCGACCTGACCGCCCGCCTCGCCATCCCGGACCTTCGCTCCGTTCAGAAGGTGATCGAGGAGACCTGCGTCGGGTCCGCGAGATCGCTTCGAAAGAGTGATCTCGTCGGTCTCTCCCTCTACCACATCGTCTACTCGATCCGCCCCGGGACGGCTCGCGCGTCGATCGACCGGCTCCGGGCGGCAGCTGTGGCGAGATCGAATGCGACGATCAGTTGGACCGATGCACCGCTCGTCGACGACCTCGTGGGATACGGCGAGGCGAAGATCTGGGCTCAGCGCGCAGTCGGAGATTTCGCTCGGCTCCGTGCTGGAGAAAATGCCAAACTCGTCGCTTGCCTTCTGGCGGGGGCGCCCGGCACGGGCAAGACTCGGTTGGTCCAAAGCATCGCGAAGACAGCCGGATTGACTTTGGTTGAAACTTCGGTGGCTTCTTGGTTCTCTCGCTCCACCGGAGATCTCGATGGGGTCGTAAAATCTCTTGTGGAAGTTGTTGACCGTGCATTGGAGGTCAGTCCCAGCTTGCTGTTCTTGGATGAGCTGGACGCAATTCCTTCGCGTGCTACGTTGAGTGGGAGAGGTAGTGACTGGTGGACGCCCGTCATTACAGGGTTTCTGCTGGAAATCGACCGACTCAAGGCGTCTGGACGCCCTGTTCTGCTGGTTGCTGCGACCAATCATGCGGACCGAATCGATTCTGCCATGATCAGACCCGGCAGAATCGACAAAACGGTCGTAATGACCGTACCCGAGGGGGAGGACCTGGTTGGAGTCTTCCGGCAGTATTGCGGGTCAGCGCTGACGGATCCCGAGATTCGATCTGCCGTCGACATCGTCGGTTCGGCGACGGGCGCCCAAGTCGTTGCCTGGATCGAAGAAGCACGCCGACGAGCCGAAGATGACGGCGCGGCGGATTTCGAACTGCGGCATCTGCTCGGCGCCATGATCCCGTCCGATCCGCGGCCTCCCGAATTGCTGCGCTCCGTCGCGGTGCACGAAGCGGCACATGCGGTGGTGGCATTGGCTCTCGGCGTCAAGGTCGATCGGATCTCGATCCTCGGAAGTGGGCGTATCGGTGGGGTCACGTCTGTCCTCTCCGGGGCACTCGCGAGGCGCACCGAGTTCGAGGAGCACCTCGTCATCGCGCTCGCCGGGCGGGTGGGAGACGAGGAGTTCGGTGAGGGTGCGGACGCCGGTGCCGAAGCAGATCTGGCGATGGCGACGCGTCTCGCAGCCATCATGCGTGGGACTGCGGGGTTGGTCGACACGCTCGTTCATAACGATCCCGATGCCTTGGCAATGCGCTTGGCGAGCGACCGCACGTTTGCGGACGCGGTCGAATCCGATCTTGTTCGCGCAAAGGCACGCGCACGCAAGATCCTTCTCTCCCATCGGAATCTGCATGAGGCGTTCGTCGGCGCGTTGCTGCAGAAGAGGGTTCTCACCGAAGAGGATATCGAAATCATCGCACGCGATGACGAGCCGTCGGAAGCCAAGTCGACGAAATCGCCCGCCAAGCGGAGGCGCGCTGCGGTTTGATATCTGGAGGAGAGATGCCGCCCCTGAAGTCGCATTCGGGGGCGGTGACTTTCTGCGAAACGGAAGCGAGATTCGAATTCAGCGCACTTACGAGTCCGTGCACTCGATACGGGACTGAAGCGGCGTCGTGATGTGCATACGTCGAGCCGACTTCGACCCGGAAGCAGACGTTGCGCCAACGGGCCTTGTCGCGGGTCGTCTGCCTCAAACCCATGATGAAGGATCGTGCCGAGCGAATTGCCGCCTGCGACCCGAAGCGGACGTTCCGGTCCTCTCGATGGGACGGACCCTAGCCACAGATGGACCGAAATGCGGGGGAGCACAGCACGCCCGACGAGGACGTCCGCTGCGTGGCTGTGCTGTACCGGCAATATTACGGCGCATACGCCTCGCAGGTCGTCGAGGACCGAACCTATTCGATCAATCATTGGGATTGATTGTCTCGGCATGACATCACCAAAGACCAGACCGCATGCCGCTAGTGCGATGTGGACGCAACTTGCTCGAAAGGCTAAAATCAAACGTGCAAGGATCGGCCAAAGGCGGGTCGAATGGCGGAGCTATCGACAGAGCATCATGTGCTTAGCGGATAGCAAAGTTTGACCGCGCTCCGCTGGTATATTCGTGGTGTCTAGTGAGACGAAATACGGTGGGGTGAGACAGAGAATGCGGATATCTGACGAAGACAATGCTGAGATCGACCGGGCGCTACTGCAAAGTCATCAGACACGGCGACCCACTGTGCCGGATATCGAGGCGATCCTGTACAGGCCTATGCCAGTCCTCGACCACGGCTTCATACGAATAGTCGACTATATGGGAGATGACTCAGCTGTCGTTCAAGCCGCCCGCGTCTCTTATGGGAGAGGAACCCGCAAAGTATCGGAGGACAGTGCCCTAATCCGATATCTATTGCGTCACCAGCACACGACGCCATTCGAAATGGCGGAAATCAAGTTACATGTGAAGCTACCGATTTTTGTAGCGCGCCAATGGATAAGGCACAGAACTGCGAGCGTGAACGAATATTCAGCTCGATACTCGATACTCGATAAGGAATTCTATATCCCAGATAGAGAGTACCTTGCTACTCAGTCGACTTCCAACCGGCAAGGCAGAGGCGAGCGCCTAGACGACAAAAGAGCGTCCGAAGTGCTTGAGCTTCTCCGAGGCGACGCCGAGCTCGTCTATAGACACTATCTGCAGATGCTTGGTGATGATGCAGGGTCATCCGCTGGTATAGGCCTCGCGCGGGAACTAGCGCGCATGAATCTTTCACTTAATTTCTATACACAGTGGTATTGGAAGGTTAATTTGCGCAATCTTATGCATTTTTTGAAACTACGAGCTGATCCCCACGCCCAATACGAGATAAGAGTCTACGCTGACAATATACTTGAAATCATGAAAAAGTGGGTGCCATTGTCCTATGCCGCGTTTGAAGAATACGATCTGAAGTCCGCGCATCTTTCCGCGACAGCGATCGGCCTCGTCCGTCGAATGATCCGTGGGGAGGAAATTTCATTTGAGACCAGCGGGCTCCCAAAACGTGAATGGGACGATTTGCGTCGTCTTCTGGAGATCTGATCAGTTCCGCGTCAGCTGGCCAAACACTGCCTTCGCAAGAAGAGGGGGGACAGCATTTCCCACCTGTTGCTGTTGCAGGCCGATGGTTCCAACGAACTCGTACCAATCCGGAAACGACTGCAATCTTGCCGCTTCGCGAACAGACAATCCTCTATCTTGCGTCGGATGAATGAGCATATTCTTGCGGAAATTGCCAATTACGACGGAAGGCTCTTTTCCCTTGAGCCGGTGATAGATCCCAGTATGGCACCGACTCGGATCTGCGTAATTCTGCATCATTTCACGCGGAATATCAGCCCAATTGCCTCCTTGCGGGATGTACTTGTATCGTGTCACTACCAGTGGTGAGTTGTCGCTGACAAGGTTATTGGAGCAATGAGGGCGATCACCTCTCATATTCTTGGCGTAAGCACTCGCTGCCGGCCTGCAATACGGAAGTGTACAAATGTGAGCTCCATTTTCAAGGATGGGGAGATCGTCAATTGCGTCCTCTACCGAGACGCGAAGTGCGTTCGGGCTGCTCGGCAGTTCCAGTGCTTCGTGGTTCCGAGAACCTAGGATGAAGAAACGCTTCCGGTGCTGAGGAACACCAAAATCAGCGGCGTCCAACACGCCGGATGCCAGCTTAAACCCAAGAGTTATTAGTCTCTTTTCGATCTCTCGAACGTACTCAATGCTATTCTTCTCAAGAATACCCGGCACATTTTCAAAAACTATCCAGTCGGGCTCCAGCGCCTGAACAAATTTTAGAAAATCGCGAAAAAGAAAGTTGCGCTCGTTACCGGGTCCCCGCGTCCTCTGATTAGAAGTGGAGAACGCCTGACACGGCGGTCCGCCGAAAATGACGAGTTCTTGCGATCGGTCCTTAAAATTGGCCAAGCCATTGATATAGCGCATGTCCCCCTGAATGGTGAGACAACTCTTATGGTTATGGGCAATAGTCGCTGCAGCAGCGCGATGAAGCTCGACTGCTATCTTTACGTCAACTCCTGCCCATGAGGCTCCTAGCGACATGCCACCCGCACCTGAGAAAAGGTCGATTCCGATCATTTCCGGCCCTCCGCTCTCATGACGCCGGCACTTCGTTCGCGAGCGGAATATCGACTTCGAGGAAATAGCAGAAATCGGCCGGACTTGAATAGGCTGGGGTGTTATACGTCAGCGCGGGCGCGTAGCATAACTGGACCCGACGGTTCTTAAGCGCCAGCAGCGCGGCACCAACGGTAGACATCTTGGTATTCATCGGCGCGACGACAGCATTCATCTCTGGAAGCAATGCTACTTGCGCCACCAAGGATGCTTCCGCTTCGTAAGGATTGATGCTTGAGAAGGAGAAGTGGTGGAAGGCAGGGTAGTGAATTGAGATCTGATTCAAACTTTCGATGTTTTTCGGAAGGTGTCTATTCGCTCCATCGGTGGAGTCGCAGCCGACGCCGAGCGAAATTGCATCTGGCTCCAGCGAGTCAATGAGAAGTCTAGCCCTTTCAACCTCGAATCCGACCAAAACGATGAGGTGCAAAGGACGGCCTGGAAGCATCGCCCCTGGGAAGCCGAGCACCGACCTAATTTCCTTAAGGCCACGACTGAGCCACTTTTGATCGGACGGCAGACCGACCGCATACTCGGAGGCGGGTGTATAAACGAATAGCAGCTTTTGCCCTGGACGTAGCGCTACAGTCAGAACTCGGATGAGGATCAGCAAACCTTCATGTGTGAAGGTGGTCATGTCGACGACGACGTTTGCTGACCCTCCAAGGTTCGCCGCTACCAGCGCCGTTCGGATGGTATCAAGTCCCATGAACGGATCGTCGTGGCTCAACACCACTTGCTCGGCTTTGACACCAAAATGCGCCAGAAGGCGCTCTTCGTTTTCGTGGATCTCTTGCTTGAACTCTTTGTTCGCACAAATTAATACCTTGCGGAATAGGTCACTCGGCAGGCTGGTAGCCACAGATGTTGATCGCGACTCGTAGCTCGCGCAGCAAATGAATACATCAGCGGACCGGGGTAAGTGGTCTGCGACCTCGGAAAGAGGAACAGCGATCGCTTCGGCCATTTCAATTTTCCTCAAATAGTCGGCCCTGAGCAGGGTCGACGACAGAGTCGATATGATTGGTCCGAAGTCGATTGTGGAACTTCTTCGGCTCCAGCATCATCATCCGAGCGACTTCGTTGGTGATAAATTTGTATCCGGCAAAGGATGTGGGATCTAGGCCAAAAGCGGGGGCTAGCCTACGGCTTAGAATGTACAGGGCTGTCCGTCCTGCTCCCTCTTTCTTGCCGATTGAGCTCTTGTGGAGGTAGTTATACTCCGTTCCAAGTTCGAATATCTCCCGAACTTCATCGTCGGGTCCGTTGCTGAATGCCACGGAGAAGACGCGACGCTCGGCAGCATCCGACATAAGTATATGACTGAATAAGGCACCAAGGCTATCGAGTAAATTCCTCAGCTTGGTTGCGCGATCACCACCACCTAAATTCCCATCTTCCCTGACTATGCGCTCGAACTCAGAGGTCAGGAAGCGATTTGCCTGTTCCCGCGTCACCTTGTTCTGGATATGGGGTGCAATCGCGGTGACCGGCGCAGATCCCTCATTTGCAGCTGTCTGCTCGCCATACATCAATGCTGCCGGCTCAAGAAAGTATCGAACAACTCCCGATGATATGTGGACGAGTTGCTTGAAACCTGCATAGCTGTACGTCGATCCCGACTTCGAAGAACCGTGAAGTCCACGTATGAAGTTTGGCCGGGCATACCTGTAAGCGTCGTCGTTAGCGCGGAAGCCACGACCGCTTTCCGACCACGTCGCGCGCAGCGACTCTGCTATTTTGGCAATTTCGTTTTCCTGCTTATGGTCCTCAGGAAAGAACGTGGATGGAGTCGCATTGATCGACGCCAATTGGAGCCGACGTTCAACAATAGATTCCACGCGCGCCATGTACCTGTCGCGGTCAGACGTGTAGATGTCGGAAATCTCAACCTCGGAAAAGTCGTGGGGCGTCTCAATGGACTGGCCTGAGATCGTCCGGAAAGTCTTATACCGGCGCTGTGTCGATATCTTTAAGCTAATTTCGGCGGTGCCACGACTCGAAACCCACGTATTAAGAATACGGGTCTGCTCCTCACTAAAGTTGTCTGCATCGTCAACAAGCAGGAAGAATGGTTTAGTAGCTGGCATGAACGGCATAGATCGGAGTGCGGCACACACCGGCCTCACGAAATCCTTGAATCCTAGAAGGGTTCCCGTATAGATGAGACACCCCCCGAGCGAAAGCCGTTGTATGAACAGAGATATCTCGGAGTATACTTCCTCAAGAAGACTCACCGCTACCAAACGGTATTGCTCGAAGGAACCTTCAGCCGGAATTTCAGGTACGACTCCAGCCCACCCTCCGCGTTTGAGAAGGCGAACGAGTGTGTCGGAGATGAAGTTCCTAAACGCTGTCGTTTCTTCCGGGGGTTCACCGCTTTGCGTTATACGTTCGAGCGAAGCGAACATTTTGAGAACGATGTTTACCGTCATCAAATGCTCGTTCAGAGGGAGGCTACCGTGCCCATCCATTTCCAGTCGAATTAATTCTGTGAGCTTCACCTCCATTTCCTTAATTGGAATATAGAAAGCAAAGAAGTCTAACTCGTTCAATGGACATTTCTTCTTAAGAATCTGGCAGTCTGGTTCCAAGAATCTAAAAATCATGCTTTTACCCGAGCCACGAGCTCCATGGAGGAAGGTGTGGCCCGCCCGATGGATCTGATGAAAGTCAGCAAAATCCTCGACGAATAAGGAAAGCACGTCGTGCGCCGCGATGCGTTCTGGCGATTGGACGGAGAACGGGTTGAGATCGAGATCAGATGACATGTTGCATACCGAGCTTGCGAGCTAAGTGACTGCCGTCGAAACGACCGTTGCCGTCCCATTCCCTCAGTTCCGGGCAAAGACTGTATATATCTTTCCCATCGGCGTCGGGGTAGCCACGCTCCTCAAGACGATAAGCAATATTCCTTAGTACGGTATAGCCAGTATCATCAGTTACGTCGATGTGGACTGATACACCCACGACGTCGACGATCGGCCTCATGAAGCGCGAACAGTACACACGCTCACAATGCGTCTTTAGAGTACGGGAAAGGATCTCATCGATGAGAAAAGTGTCGATTACCTCGCCCTGCTTGTCCTTTTTGGGGAACGCTCGGAGGGCATCCGATTTCTTTAGATCGAACCGCATGGCGATGATGCCAGAACCTGGGTCGAGGTGGATGTCGATAAGAGCGAGCGCATAAGCGTGGAAGATCGAGCTTGTAGGCGGCAATAGACCCTTTTTGGCTGAATATCGGGCAGCGCGCTCGGAATCTTCCGCCAATTCATCCGCGAACTTAAGAATGGCCGCCAAGGCCTGCATCCGGACCGGCTTGCCACGAATGTGCTCTATCTTAGCTAGGGAGCTGAGCTTTTCTTTCTCTTCGCCGCCGTGTGCCTGCGCGATCTCAAATATCTTCCTGCGCTCGACGGCGTCCAGCGGCAGGGTCGCTAGATTGTCGTCCATCACCTCACGACACTTTTCTTCGTGTTTCTTGCGACCGAAGATGTTTCCAACGTCATGGACCTGAGCAGCCGTCAGAAGTAGGTAGCATTCGTATGCTGTAATCGGATTTGGTGTAGCCTTAAGTAGTTCGGAGATCCGCGAAAGGAGTTTAGAGATGTGCTCCGGGCCGTGATCGGTGAGGTATCCTCCGTCGATGACATTCGCAGTCGGCGTCACCTCCTTATGCAGAGGCACGAGATTTGCCGCCAACGCGGCATAGTTCGCTTGGTAGTCGAAGCCTGTCGGAAATTCTTCACTTGGCTGCCGTTGAAACCAGGCGTCAATTGTCTGCCCACCGAAATCCATAAAGCTTCCCCGCCCCTAAACAACAACCGCTAGTTCTATATCGTCGGCTGCTCCATGACCAGAATGAAAATTGAACATTGTCCACTCCGAGGAATGTCCCCAATGCCGTCCGGTTGGCGTCTGAAGCACCTGATTGCGATCTGCTGAATGGTGCCGGAAGAGGGGATCGAACCCCCGACCTTCGGTTTACAAAACCGCTGCACTACCGCTGTGCTACACTGGCCCTGGTCGGCACCGAGATTCAGTGCCTATTCGGCACTCGCTCGAGCCGCGTGCATCTTAAACGTGTAATCTGATTCGCGTTCTCGCCTCTCGGCCCTCCAATTACAAATCCGCCGCGCTATTCGTACCCTCCCAACGATCATGACCAGTCCTTTCACGCCCCCAATTTCGCTGCTCGACTGAGGATCATCCAGCCTCCGCTTCCGACGCGATACAGCCGGTTAGGTGGGCGACTGCAATCGGCGCTGAAGGGACACTCCGCTGAAGCGGATGGTGCGGAGCCCGTTGGAGTGATGCTCTCGCGCGCTACAGCATTGGGAGACGAAACGCCTGGAAAGAGAAGCCCACCCCACGTCTCCGTGGGGTGGGGCGAAGAGCCCTAGCGTTTCGGTCGGTTGCGGAGAGCGGACTGCGACCTCACTTCTTCTTCGCCTTCGGTTCCGGCTTCGGCTCCGGCGGGGCGAAGGTCTTGACGTAGGCGACGACGCTGTCGATCTCGGTCGCGCCGAGGATGTACTTGAACTGCGGCATGACGATCGCCGGCTCGTCGAAGCGGGCGAGGCCGTTGCGGATGTTCTCCTTCAACTCCTCGTCTCGACCGGTGAGGAAGCCCTCCGTCGTCAGGTCCGGGATGTACTGGCTCTCGCCGAAGAAGGCGGAGCGCGGTCCGTCGCCCTTGCCGTGCAGCCCGTGGCAGACGGCGCAGTATTCGACGAAGACCTTCTCGCCGTGAGCCACGCTCGGCTTCACGGTCGGGGTGAAGCGCGGTCCGGGTTCGATCGCTTTGGCGACCATCGCCACGCCCTTGGGCGGCACCTTTTCGGCGGCCGAGGCTGGCGCCGCGACCATCGTCGCCACGACCAGACCCACGAATGTCGACATCCTGATCATGCGAGATGCCCCTTGTTCTCGGGAGCCGGGGCCGCGTCCGCGGCCAGCTCCGCGCGATGGTGTGCCACGATGTGGCGGGTCGCCGTGAGAAGGCGGGTGTAGGCGTTGGCCGGCTCGGCGGCCTCGGCGATCGCCGCCAGCCGGTCGATGAACGGCGCCAGGAAGCGATCGATGAAGGTCGCGGCCCGCGCTCGTGCCCAGGCCACCTCTCGCTCGTCCGCGGCGGTCTCCGCCCGGTGGGCGAGGCCGTGCAGCAGTTCGAGTTCGACGCAGAGATGATCGGGCAGATCGTCGAAGGCCTCGGCGACGTCGAAACCGCTGTCGCGGTAGAACGCCTTGATCGCCGTCATCTCCTCCAGCCGCTTGGGCTCCTCGACGGTGAACAGCGAGCCGTAGGGCGGGCAGGGAACGGTCGGGAAGTTCGCCGAAAACAGGGCGATATGCTCGGCTTCGACGAGGTCGGGCGCGGTCTGGCGCAGCCGGGCGAAGAAAGCCGCCAGCGCCGCCCGGGCCTCGACCAGGGCTTCTGCCCGGGGGAGGTCGTCGAGCGCTGCGCCGAGGGCGGCCTCGGTCGACGGCGCCGCGATCCAGTCGAGCCCGTCCTCGTCGGGGTGGGCAAGCGCCAGTTCGAGGAAATGATAGATCGAGGCGCGACCGAAGACCGGTCGTTCGATCGGCGCCTCGCCGGGAGCTGCCCCCCGGCCGTGGTCGTCGTGTGGCATCGTCATCGCTCCCGCCTCCTCAGATGTCTTTCATCTTCAGGTTCGCGGGGACCGGGTTCGGCTCCTCGACGAGACCGGACATGGCGTAGCCGAAGTACTTCTCCACCTCCTCCGGCGGCACGTTGCGCGGCGGCACGTACCAGACCGACGGGACGGTGCCGAAGTCGGGGCGATACTGCCGCGGTTCGATCGGATTGATGACGCGATGGGTCGCCTTGAGGCCGACCTCGGGCGTGTAGGGCTTGGCGCCGAGCGAGGGATCGCGGATCAGCTTGGAGATGGCGCTCTCCGGGTCCATCAGGTTGCCGAAGACGCGGATCTTGCCGACGCAGCTCTTCACGCACTGCGGCTCCTGCCCCTTCTCCAGGAGCGGGAAGCAGAAGATGCACTTCTGCGACTTCTTGGTCACCGAGTTGTAGTAGATCTTGTCATAGGGGCACGCCTTGACGCAGTACTGGAAGCCTTCGCACTTGTCCTGATCGATCAGAACGATGCCGTCCTGGTTCTTGTAGATCGACCGGGTCGGGCAGGCCGGAATGCAGGCCGGATCGGCGCAGTGGTTGCACGGCCGCGCCAGGTAGAACTGCCAGAGATTGGGATATTCCCCCTTCGGCGTGTCCTGATAGAGGTTGGAGTGGCGGTAGTCGTACTTCGACGAGTCCTTCGGGTCGCCCTCGTGACGGGGGTATTTGCCGTAGGGCTGGGTCGACACGCTGTTGAAATAGATGTCCTCCTGCCCCGGACCGCTGGTCCAGGTCTGCTTGCAGGCCATGGTGCAGCTGTGGCAGCCGAGGCACTTGTTTATGTCGATCAACATGCCGTACTGCACCCGATTGCCGTATTTCGGGTTGGGCTTGCCGTAGTATTTCTGCCAGAGTTCTTCCGACATGGTGTCCTCCCTCCTCAAGCCTTCTTCACTTCGCAGAGTTGATCGAAGTGCCCGGAGACCGGACCCCAGACGTTCGGGATGAAGTAGATCTCGTGGATCGGGTTGATGTCGTTGTGGGTCAGGGCGTTCCAGTGACCCTCGCGGATCTGCTCGCGCTGCCAGCCGAAGTAGATGACGACCGCGCCCATCGGCACCGATTCACGCAGCTTGACCTTGGCCTTGACGTAACCGTTCTGATTGTAGGCGGTCGCCCAATCGCCGGCGGCGATGCCGCGCTTCGCCGCCTCCTTCGGGTTCATCTCCAAGAGCGGCTGGCCGATGTCGTCGAGCTTGACGATGTCCGAGGTGGTGCGCCACGACGAGTGGACGCTCCAGCGGGTGTGGCGCGAGTGGTAGACGAGCGGATACTTCTCGTGGAACGGATTGCGCTCCTTCTTCGCCTGCCCCCACGGCTTCGACGGCCCGAAGGGCGTCGCCATGTGCGGTTCCTTGTGGACCGGCAACTGTTCGCCGAACTGGATGAAGCGATCCTCGTCCTTGTAGAGTTCCTGGCGGCCGGAGGCGGTCTTGAACTTCGCCTTGCCCGCGACCTCCTCGGTGAAGGCGGCATAGGGTGAAGACGGCAGGTTGACGCGGATCACCTTCTCCTTCTTCAGCCGCTCGAGCGTGATGCCCTTGACCCGCGGACCACCGGTCTTCAACAGCAGATCGACCGCCGCCTCGGGGTGATTGAACTTGAAAATGTGGTCGGTCCCGAGCCGCTTGCAGACCTCGTAATAGATCTCGATGTCGGTCTTGGCCTCGTACATCGGCTGGAGCGCGCCCTGGACCAACTGGATGTAGGGGTGGGCGGGCGTCGTGGTGATGTCCATCGGCAGCTCGTACCAGCTGACCACCGGTAGGACGATGTCGGCGAGCTGTGCCGTCGTGCTCATCTCGATCTCGGGCGAGACGATCAGCTCGATCTGCGGCAGCACCTTGCGCATCAGATTGCTCTGATCCGAGGCCTCGCCGAGGAGGTTGCCGCCGGCCGCCCAGATGCAGCGGATCTGACGCCAGAGCTTCGCCTTGTTGGCCATGGTCTCGGTCGGGCCGTTGACCACGTAGGCGGTGTCGAGCGGCACCGCCTGATAGCGGTCGGGCTTGCCCTCTTCCTTGAGCGGGAAGAAGTAGTCGGCCGGATTGAGGCGCATCAGGTACTGGCCGGCCCAGGGGCTGACGCCGCCGCCGTTGACGCCGATGTTGCCGGTGAGGCAGGCGAGCGCGATCACCGAACGGCCGATCAGATCGCCGTGGTACCAGTGATTGATGCCGGTGCCCGACCAGATGCTCGCGGGCTTGGCCGAGGCGTATTCGACCGCCAGCCGCTCGATGTCCTTGGCCGGAACGCCGGTGATCTCGGAGACGGTCTTGGGATCGTATTCTTCGAGCTGGGCGAGGAAGAGCGTGTGCGAGGTGGCGCAGGCGACAGTCTTGCCGTCCTTGAGCATCACATCGAACGTGCCGGTGAGCGGCGGCTTGTCGGAGAAGTAGGTGTCGACCACCGGCTTGCCCGCCGCCTTGTCGAACACCATGAAGGCTTTCGGGTCGCCGTCGGCGGCGACGTCGGCGGCCTTGAGGTACTTGCCGGTGTCGCGACGCACCAGCAGCGGGCCGCTGGTGGTCTTGAGGAGATGCGCCTCGTCGACGAGGCCACGCTTGACCACGACGTGGCACATGCCGAGCGCCAGCGCGCCGTCGGTGCCCTGGCGCACCCGTACCCACTCGTCGACGGCGGTGGCGGTCGGGTCGAAGTAGGGCGAGATGTAGACGAGCTTGACGCCCTTGGCGCGGGCGTCGGTGAAGAAATGCGCGTCGGGCATCCGGGTCTGGACCACGTCCGAGCCCCAGATGATGGCGTACTTGGTGTTCTGGACGTCCTTGAACTCGTGTTCCTCGGTCTGGACGTTCCAGGTGATCGGGTGGGCGAGCGGCAGGTCGCCGTACCAGTTGTAGAAGGTGCCGAGGCCGAAGCCGTTGACGGCGGCGAAGCGGAAGCCGGCGCCCTGCTTGACGATGCCGGTGGCGGGCACCGGCGGGTAGATCCACACCGTCTCCTTGCCGTACTTGGCCGAGATCCGCTTGATCTCGGAGGCGATGAAGTCGAAGGCCTCGTCCCAGGTGATGCGCTTCCATTGGCCGCCGCCGCGCGGGCCGACCCGCTTCATCGGGAACTTGACGCGGCCCGGCGAGTAGACGCGGCGGTGATAGGTCTGGCCCTTCATGCAGCCGCGCGGATTGTATTCGTCGTCGGGATAGTCGTAGGGCGGCTCGACGCGCTGGACGATGCCGTCCTTGACCACGACGTTCCAGCCGCAGGAGCCGGTGCAGTTCGGCAGGTTCACCGTCCTGACCACCTTCTCGCCGATGAACTGCTCGCGCAGGGCGTCTTCCCAGGGGCGGTTCTTGTTCGGCATCAACGCGCCGAAGGCGGCTCGACCGGATGTGAAGGGAAGGCCGCCGGCCGCAAGGGCGGACAGGCTCCCTTTGATGAAGTTGCGCCGGCTGGTGGTCATGTCGGTCCCCCGATCACATCTGGACGTTCAGGTCTCGCGCGGCGCCGGAGCGGTCGCCCCGGCGCCGGATAGGGATGCGCCTCGGCGCTCACGGCGTGGTGGTCACCGCGTTGATCACCGCTTCGACGCGCTGGATGGTGCTGAGGATGGTCGGGCTGCCCCAACGCACGTGGTACTTGTTCTCGGGAACCTTCGCGAGCGACAGCATCAGGTTGTTGAAGGCGCCGAGATCGTTGGTCTCGAAGTAGGTGATGAAGTCGGCGTCGGAGAGACCGGTGGCGTGGTAGAGCTTGCGCTTGACGTTGACGAGATACTGCAGCGTCGGAGCGGTGTGGACTTCCATCTCCTTGAGGCGCTGCTCGTCGGAGAGGTTCCACCACTCGCCGTTTTTCTTGATCGGCACGACGATGGCGTAACGCGGCGGATCACCCTGGTAGGTCGCCGCGAACAGCGCCGCGTTCATCTCCGTCGACTTCTCCTTGGTGACGTAGTTCAGCGCCTTGGTGATGCCGGTGAGGTTTTCGGTGACGTCGCTGTAGACGCCGATGCGCGAGGCTTTGAAGTCAACCAGGAAGTTCTGCACCGCCACCAGATCGGTGCCGTGGACACGCAGGAAGAAGTCGCTCGACGCCGACAGGCCACGGGTGAGATAGGCGTCGACGAGGACCTTCTCCTTGTACTTGTCGACCAGCATCGCCACTTCGCCGGCCATGCCCTTCCGTTCGGTCGCCGGCAGCCGGTAGAGATCCGGACGCACCTTGTAGGTGGAGAAATTGCCGAAGACGCCGGGCGCGGCGAGGATCTTGGCGCGGTCGACCGCCATCGGCATGGCCGGGGCAGCCGGCATGGCCGGAGCCGCCATCGGGGCGGCAGGCGCGGCCATCGGCGCAGCCGGCGCCGCCATCGGGGCCGCGGCCGGGGCCATCGGCTTCTGGTCTCCGCTCATCGTCTGAGCGAAGAGCGGCGCGGTGCCTGCGAAGAAGAGCCCTACGGCGGCGGCCATGGCGAGGCGCGAGCGAAGAGTGCGAGGCGAAGACATGTGGTCCTCCTGGAAGACGCAGCGAAACGGCACGTTCGCCCCTCGAGGTCGAAGTCCACCGTTCGACACCGTATTCGCCTCACCCGAAGCGCTGGTTACACGCCACTTCGACAAAAACCGCTGTATACGTATTCGAACGTGTCGTATTCACCTGAGCCTCGGGCAAATACCTAGGTCCTCGGGCGGGATTGGATTGCGTCTAACCTTGCGACATTAGACGATGCTGATGCGTAGGCCAGAGGAAGACCACCGAAGCGCGACCTTCGACCAGGACCTCAGCCGGAAATCGCGACTTTGCGAAAAATGGACGACACCGTGTAACGCTACGGCGTTTGCCACGAATAGGTGATCGAACGACGGTCACGAGCCGTTTGATCCGGGTCACTGACATGAACCTCGATCTTCCTATCGTAGCGCTCACACTCGCGAACGGTCGGACCGCCGACCGGGCGGTTCTGTGGGCATCGGCGACGAGGGGGTCGGGCGAGGTCATGGATGCGGTGACGAACACCGGGATATCGCGCGAGGCGGAGGCCGAAGACCTCCGCTTGCGGGCGCTGATGCGTTCGGCGCAGGACGGTGACAGGGTCGCCTATGAGGATCTGCTCAAGGCTTGCCTCCCGAGGATCCGTCGCCGGTTGCAACGTCGCGGCGTCGACCCCGACCTCGTCGACGACACCATTCAGGACGTGCTGCTGACGATCCACCGCGCACGTCAGACTTACGATCCGTCAAGGCCCTTCGCCGTCTGGTTGGCGATGATCACGGATCGGCGGGCCATCGACGCCGCTCGCCGCCACCACAGGCACGCGATGCACGAAGTGTCCTCCCCGGACGCCTACGAAACCCACGTGGACGACAGCGGCGACCCGCAACCTTTCGTTACGACCAATGCCATCGATCGCATTCGTGGCAGCATCGCCGAACTTCCCGCCGCCCAGCGCGACGCCGTCGAACGGTTGTCGTTGCGCCAACAGTCACTGACGGAGGCGTCACAGGAGACCGGGCGCAGCGTCGGTTCGCTCAAGGTCAACCTCCATCGGGGCCTCAAGGCGCTGCGTGCTCTCCTGAACCCGGAGGGCCGGTCATGATCGGAGCCTCCGGGCCTTCCCATGAAGAGATGATCGGCCGCCTGGTCGGCGATCTGCGGCCCGTTCGCCGCACCCGTCCGCCGCTCGTCGACACGCTGCTGTGGACTTCGGCAGTCGCGGCCTTCGCACTCGTGCTCACGCCGCGGGTGAACTTCGACGCGCTCGCAGCTCGGCTCACAGCCGCGCCGGACATGTGGTTGGCACTGGCCGGATCGTTGGTGACGATGGTGCTCGCCACGATCGCCGCCTTCATGCTCGGCTTGCCCGACCGTGATCCGCGCTGGGCGCTGGCGCCGTTGCCGGGTCTCGCCCTGTGGCTCGGGGCGAGCGGGCTCGGATGCCTGCGAGCTGGGCTCGAGGCCTTCGGACCGATCCCCACCCATGAGATCATCGACTGCTTCGCCTTCATCGTCGGCTTCTCGGTGCCGCTCTCCGGCCTGATGTTGTTGTTGCGCCGGCGAGCCTATTCACTCCGCCCGACCCTGAACGCCGCCATCGCCGGGCTCGCGGCCTCGGCTGCTGCGGCAAGCCTCCTGACCCTGGTCCACCCGTTCGACGCGACCGTGCTCGACCTCGGGGTCCATTTCATCGCGGTCGGAGTGGTCGTGGTGTCGAACGGGATCGCGTCACGGCGGTTCGGCGGGGCGTAATCGGTTTCCTCCCGAAAGCCGAAATCCGGGTCCGGCGAGAGCCGGTCCAAGCAGCGCCGAGGGACAAGCTGGCGCGGGGAGACGGGCCCCCTGTGCGGTCGCGATCGAGCCGCATGATCGAATTTCACTTTAAGAATGGCGAACTACCGCGCAAAGGGCGCCGGTGCTGTTCTTGTATCGTCCTCGGGTTCCGACGCGGGCTCAGCCTTCGGTGCAGCCGAAACGGTTTGCATGTCTTTCAATTTCTGCTGTAGGGCGAGCCGCAGCCAGGGGTTACGCTGAATCTGGGCGCGTACGTCTTCCCGGAGCATAGCAATCTTGCGTTCGAGCAGCGGTCGGGACGCAACACCTTCGCGACGAAGTTGCCGCTGTTGAATATCCAGCCGACGCAACGAATCGACTATTTGCGAGGCCTCCCGATCGGCGAATGACGGCATGGCCTCGACATACACCCGCCGGAGCGACTTTTCGTCATCGCCGACATACCTCTTCAGGACCATTACGAACACGCGACGTCCATGGTGTGCATGCTCGGCTTCGATGCCGTCGAGGAATGGAGCGGGGTCACGAATGATGCGTGCGGCATTTCGGCGTGCCACATCTGAGGAGAGAGGACGGCGATCTGCACTTGCCAGGGCGCGAGCGTTGGTCCCTTGAACGGCGTGCCGCCTTGCAATCATTGATGCCGTCCTTCCGACGTGCCGATTTGGCTCGACATTGAGATTGCGATTGCGATGGCTACGATGATCGACGCGTACCGGTACACCATCGGATGTGAGCTGTTCATTGACGATTGCCGCCCATGCCTCTCTGAGTAAGCCAAGTTGATCAATGGTGCTGGGCAGGCCGTAGCGACGAAGCCAATCCGCCGATTGCTCGAGCGGTGTCTTCGCCCCGAATCCCCCGGAGGAAATCTCCCGTGTCGCCATCATGATGTGTGCATGGAAATTTCTTATGTCTCCGCCATCTCTCGGCGAATGAAGCGAAACGTCGACGACAGTATTATATCGATCTGCAATGTATTTGGCAAATTTGATTGCAATGAATCTGCGTGAGTTACTGGTCAGCTCGCAGGGCAATGCGACTTCGACCTCCCTCGCCACCCGTGCATCACGTCTACGCTCGGCATTTTCGGCTGCTGACCAGAGGCTTTTGCGGTCCCTCACCCAAGCAGGAAACGTTGAATTCGACGGAACTACGATTTGAGTATGGATGACATCGCGTCGGTTTCGGTAATCGTAAATGACCCCGTCGGCACCTAGAAGCCGCTCGCCGCTTCTGTAAGCCGCAGCGCGCCAAGCGTTCTGACCTTGGGACCGAGCAATCGGTCTCGTATGAAGATGAAATATAGCCGTATCAATCTCCTATAATCATTGTCATTTCATTGATTGAATGAGTATTTATCCAAAAATCGGCAATAATATGTCGAAATTATTATAGCGTCACATGCATTTCTCATATTTATCTGGGTGATGCTTTGTGAATTGCTTTCCCGCTTGTGGGGTGGGCGACTCGTAAGTGCGCAGTCCTGCCAATCGGCGCGGAGCCAATATCTTCTGGATGCGCCCCCATATCTTCCTTGAGTCTCGGCCCTCTCAATCTGTCCCCAATTGTGGGGCATCCATGCTGCTCGGCAACCCGATCTGTGATGTCTTCGTCGTCGTACCGGCAAGCGCCCTCTGGGTCTTCGACTTCTTTCGATAGGTCCAAGGAGCCGGTCGCATGTCTGCAACCCATGGAAGTAATTGGATGTCGTGCTTTTGGACGTGCGATGTCACGATAGGCAGATCACGAATTTCCTCGGCCATTAACGCCACCTCTGCGTCGTCAGAATACCTCGTCCCGGTTTCCGTGGTGCCGACGCGACCGGTGACGTCATCGATGACGACCGGGTTCAACTTTGCGCGGATCGCATTGTTCGTGAAGCCGTGCCGCAATGCATGTAGAAGGCGACTCCAGATGTCGCCAGCGAGTGTCGACGCCGCGATGGGCTTGAACTCCTTGTAGAATCGATCCCCGAGATCCTGTTCTTTCTTGGTTGTCGACACCAATTCGGGGAATAGCGCCCGGTATCCGAGCTTCTTGATTGCGAGCCAATAGTCATAGAATCCAAGGCGTAGCGCCTCATCTGGTATCGGTAGTGTTCGGACCGATTTGCTTGTCTTTACAGGCCTGAATGAATTTGGTGCTATATAGAAATATGGGATGCCGGTGTTAAAGACAATGTCGGACACTTCAAGAGAGCATATCTCATTGCGTCGAGGGCCGAGATAAACCAAAAAGATCGGGACCCAGTATAAGGCACAATGAAATATCTCGCCGCCAGTCATTCCCATCGCATGCGCGTTCAAACATCCTTGGTATATTGGGGAGTCGAACAAGCGGGCGATATCCTGAGGCCGCGGCTTGAATTGTTGCGTCCGTACTTGAGACTTCGTCGGCTTTCGGGGGCGTAGTCCGTTAATGTCGAATGTGGCGACTGAATAACCGTGGGATCGCAGATATTGGAGGAAAATTGAGAGATTCCCGAGGTGCTTTCGAATTGTCAGCGCAGAAAGGCCGACAACTCTTCTTTCGGATTGACGTGCCGACGGAGATGGAAGTCTTGAGGCTCCGCCGTGCCGCTGACGGATGAGTGCGCCTTCTTGCCGTAGTTGTTGCGGCGTCATCGACCGCATCCTGGCGCTTTGTCCGTATCTCGTGGGGATTTCGGCGAGCAGGTCGCAAAAATGACCGATGTGGTATTGGGTGATTTGCGAGGAGCTATTGATTTTGCATTCTTTTAGAGAGGCGACAAATAGGCGAAGGAATGAGCTGAAGTCGCTCTTCGTGTCTTTCGACCAAGCGCTATCATGCGCCTTATTTACGCTTTCGCCGATGCTGAAGAACTGATCGATCGGGAGGTCCAATAAAGCTGGCGCGGTGCGTTCGGCTGTGGATGCGTCTTGGCTGGCGGCGTCCGTCGAGTGAGCCGGCGGCGACGGTGCCTGTTCGAATGCGACCGGTAATACAGGAGTTTCATGATGTGCTGCAGGTACCGAGGCCACCTGAGGTGCTTCCATCGTCGCCTGCTTGATCGTGCGTCCGATCGGAAGCCGTGATCCGGCATCGAGCAGGGCATCTGCTCGGGCTCGCAGCCACTCGATTTTCGCACGTTCTCTCCCGGTGATCGTGTCCGGAATTCCGAAGTCTGCCATCAGCGCCACGAGCTTGTGCTCGAAGCCGGGCGACCGAAGGACGGCGCCTTCAGACCGGACGAGTTCGGCGATCCATCCGATCTTGGAATCTGGTATGCCTGCCTCTACGAGCATGGCATAGGCGGGGCAGCCGTCGGCGAAGGTCAGGTGCTCGGCCGCTCCCCAATATTGCAGGATCCTGTAGGCCCATCCCATTTCGAGGTCGCGTTCGATCTCTTCGGGGGCTCCGTCGCGTCCGTGGCGACGAGCGATGAGGGCAACGTTTTCCAAGTGATGTCGCATGCGCTCGAGTTCGCCATCGAACAGGCGTCGCAACTGGTCGTAGGTGGTATCGAGTGGACCGGGTGTCATCTCCATCTCATCGAGAAGCAAGGACAGTCGGCGAGCAATATAGCACGCGTGCCGAAAATCGTATTGTCCCAAGGAGATGGTCAATCTCGATCTGCCACAGGCGGTGCGCAGGCGAGGTGGCAGGCGCGGTCGCCAATAATAGATGTGCCCCCGCTGTTCGATGCCGGATACGCGGTGTCTCGCCCTCATCGTCTGCTCCGCCCCCCGACCGGACGACGGAGTCGAGTGCCCCCACGTCTGGTCCCTGGTTGTTGCCAGCAGAGGAAAAAGGGCGTGCTTCGGGACTCGCAGCGGAGCCCGAAAGGACTTAGATCACAAGGACTTGGAGATTTGCGAAAGCGGCTGGCTGGGGGACCTGGATTCGAACCAAGACTAACGGAGTCAGAGTCCGCTGTTCTACCGTTAAACTATCCCCCAGCGGGCCCGGGCTTCGCAGCACCGGTCGCCGTCGCGGACCCGTCTAACCGATCGCCGATCGGGTTTCAAGCCTTCCGTCGAAAACCATCGCCACCGGCGAACGGGCGTCGCGCCTCACCCGCACCGGCGCGGCGCCTCGCCATTGTGACGAGGCAGCCGCTGCTCGCGGCGCTTGTCAGCCGTCGAAGCGCTGGTAGACTGGATCCAACGCGAAACTCTGAGGCGCCGCGCGGGATTTCACATCCCGCCTGCCGGTGCGAGGATGAAGACTTGGGGAGGCGAGGTGACGAGCCGCCGGAGGCGGATCGTCCAACCCCTGCCGACCGCTCCGTGCCGCCGGGCAAACGCCGGCGCCGGAAGCGTCGGGGCAAGAGAACTCGTTGGGCCTCCGTGGCCAAGCCAGCCCCCACCGGGGCGGGGCCTGTCGGTGTGTCCGCATCGTCCGAAGCCGGAGCGGTGCCGTCCACCGTACGAGCCGACGAAATGGAACACCCGGCCGGACCGGAACTCGCCGGCTCCGCCGCGGGCGCCGTCGCGAGCGACCGCTCCGCGACCACCGGCGCCTCGTCCTCCCGCTCCGCCGCCGACGGATCGAAACCGGGCGATGCCGTGTCCGTCGGTTCGATCGCCGAGGCGCGCCGGGGCGGACCCGCCCACGACGACGTTGCGACGCTCTCCGCCGAGGACGATGCGGCGCCGGCCGACCGCGCCGCCGGTCGTGTCCACCACGACGGCCGCGACGGGCACGGAAGCGGCGAACCGCCGCCGCAGGAGCCCGGCCGTCCCGCCGACGGCCGGTACACCCGCCGCGCCGACGAACCGTCGCTCCGGCCGCGCCATCACCCGAGCGAGCGCCATCGCGACCCCGGCCATCACGTGCCTCACGTCGAACCCGGCCGTGGCCGTGTCGGCGGGCCGCTCTACGCCGCCCTCGATCTCGGCACCAACAACTGCCGCCTGCTGGTCGCCGAACCCTGGCGCCAGGGTTTCCGCGTCGTCGACGCCTTCTCCCGCATCGTCCGCCTGGGCGAAGGACTGTCGCGCACCGGGCGCCTGTCGGAAGCCGCGCAGGATCGTGCCATCGACGCGCTACGCGTCTGCCGCGCCAAGCTCGACGCACGCGGCATCGTCCGTGCCCGGCTGGTCGCGACCGAGGCCTGTCGGGCGGCGGAGAACGGGGTGGAGTTCCTGGAACGGGTGCGTCGCGAGGCGGGCCTGACGCTCGAGATCCTCACCCGCGAGACCGAGGCCCGCCTCGCCGTCACCGGCTGTGCCAGCCTGGTCGACTGGAGCGCCGACGGTGTGCTGCTGTTCGACATCGGCGGCGGTTCGTCCGAACTGGTGTGGATGGAATTTGGTGAGGGGCGTCGCACCGGCGGCGATCCCACCCGCCACATCCGCGCCTGGGCCTCGTTGCCGGTCGGGGTGGTGACGCTGTCGGAGCGCCACGGTGGCGTCGCCGTCGGCCGCGATACCTTCGAGGACATGGTCGCCGACGTCGACGGCCTGCTCGCCGCGCTGCCCGATTGGGGGCCGCTCGCCGGCCGACTGGCCGCCGGCCACTACCACATGCTCGGCACCTCGGGCACGGTGACGACGCTCGCCGGTGTCCATCTCGGGCTGAAGCGCTACGATCGGCGCCGCGTCGACGGCACCTGGCTCACCGACGATCAGGTCGGTGCCATGATCGAGCAACTGCTCGCCATGGAGTTCGAGGATCGTGTCGCCAACCCCTGCATCGGCGGCGACCGCGCCGATCTGGTGCTGGCCGGCTGCGCCATCCTGGAGGCGATCCGCCGACGCTGGCGCTGCGGCCGCCTGCGCGTCGCCGATCGCGGCCTGCGCGAGGGTATGTTGACCGAGTTGATGATCGGAGACGGCGTCTGGCGTCGGCCGCAGCGTTGGCCGCGCCGACCGCGAGACGAAGGTGACGAGCGATGAGCGGAACCGGCAAGGGCGGCGGCAAGGGTGGCGGCGCCCCGCGTGCCCTGCACGTCAGGGTGAAGACGGCCAAGCGCCGCACCGCCTCTTCGGCCCGTTGGCTCGAACGCCAACTGAACGACCCCTACGTCGCCCTCTCCAAGAAGGAGGGCTGGCGCTCGCGCGCCGCCTACAAGCTGATCGAGATCGACGACAAGTATCACCTGCTCAAGCCGGGAATGCGGGTGATCGACCTCGGCTGCGCTCCCGGCGGCTGGTGTCAGGTGGCGGCGACCCGGGTGAAGTCGACCGATGCCGCCCCGCGTGTCGTCGGCATCGACTACCTCGAGATGGCGTCACTGCCCGGTGTCGTCGTCCTGCAGAAGAACTTTCTCGACGACGACGCGCCGGCGGTGCTGGTCGAGGCGCTGGGCGGCGACAAGGCCGACGTGGTGCTCTCCGACATGGCGGCGCCGGCGACCGGCCACAAGAAGACCGACCACCTCAAGATCATGCATCTCGCCGAGGTGGCGATCGATTTCGCCCGCACCGTGCTGAAACCCGGCGGCCACTTCCTCGCCAAGGTGCTGCGCGGCGGTACCGAGAACGAGCTGCTGGCCAATCTGAAACGCGACTTCGCCCAGGTGATGCACATCAAGCCGCCGGCGAGCCGCGCCGATTCGGCCGAACTCTACGTCATCGCCAAGGGCTTCCGCGGCGCGAGCGCGGACACCGCGCCGCCCGACGACGGCGACCCGCGCGACACCCACGCCTGGATGCCGCCGCTCAAGGACGGGTGAAGGAAGGGGCGTCGTACGGCCCGGGTCCCGCGCCGTCGATCGCTCGGGCGACGCTTCAGCGCGCCTCGATCCGACGGATACGACGCTTCAGCGCGCCTCGATCCGACGGATACGATGCTTCAGCGCGCCTCGATCCAACAGATACGACGCGAGCCGACGTAGTGTTCGCGGCGGTCGTAGCGCTCCTGCCAGGCGCAGACCCGATGCCTGCCGGGGCCCGGGGCCTCCGCCAGCGCATATCCGGTGGGCGACAGCGGCATGTGGGCCGGGCGCGGGCGCTGGTAACCGGGCACGCCGTAGTCCCAGGCGGCATATCCGTCGTAGTATCGGATGCCGTCGCGCCGCGACGAAGAGGCGATGCCGGCGCCGACCACCGCGCCGACGAAGCCTGCGGCGAAGATGCCGGTGACCGGTTCGGCCTTGGCCGGCGTGGCGAGGGCTGTGGCCACCGCCGCGGCGAGGCCGATGGACACGATCGTCTTGTCGAACATCGAATACGTCCCCTCGAGTTCCGTCGAAATCGGGACGAACCCTGTCACGGGAAGGGTTTCCGCGCGGTGAGAGGTGTGCGGCGCAGCGGACTTTCTTCATCGGGACGATGAGCGAAAGGTGAGCCGGATCGTTAGAATTGGAGCGACCTCGGCGCCCGAAGCGCCGGCGCCGCATGGACGGCCGCCGTCGCTCCACGGCCGAGCGCCGGCGCCCCCATATCTCGTGCACCTCTGTCCCGCGCCCGCGACATGTCGCGCCTCTCTTCCCCTCCCGCCGTTTCCGTGGTAACGACCGCCGCCAACTCCGATGGACGAACTTTCCCACCGGTCGCGGGTTCCCGACCCGCCGGCCGGTCGTCCCGCATTCTCCCGAGAGGACGTTGGCCCATGGCGACCTTCTACGAACCCGGCAATTCCCGCGAAGCCCTCACCTTCGACGACGTGTTGCTGCTCCCCGGACATTCCGAGGTCATGCCCGGCGAGGTCGACATCCGCTCGCGCGTCACTCGCGAGATCGAGCTGAACCTGCCGATCCTCTCCTCCGCCATGGACACGGTGACCGAGTACCGTCTCGCCATCGCCATGGCCCAGGCCGGCGGCATCGGCGTCATCCATCGCAACATGGAGCCGGACGAGCAGGCCGAGCAGGTCCGTCAGGTGAAGAAGTTCGAGAGTGGCATGGTGGTCAACCCGATCGTCATCGGGCCGGACGCCACCCTCGCCGATGCGCTGGCGCTGATGAAGCGCTTCCACATCTCCGGCATCCCGGTGGTCGAGAACGGCGGCGCCGGCGGTCCCCACCTCGGCCGTCTCGTCGGCATCCTGACCAATCGCGACGTCCGCTTCGCCTCCAATCCGGCGCAGCGCGTCTACGAGCTGATGACCCGTGAGGACCTCGTCACCGTCAAGGAGGGCGTCGGTCAGGAGGAGGCCAAGCGGCTCCTGCATCAGCACCGCATCGAGAAGCTGCTGGTGGTCGACGACCAGTTTCGTTGCACCGGCCTCGTCACGGTCAAGGACATCGAGAAGGCGCAGCTCCACCCCGACGCCTCCAAGGACGCTCAGGGTCGCCTGCGCGTCGCCGCCGCCACCACCACCGGCGACAAGGGCTTCGACCGCGTCGAGCGCCTGATCGACGCCGGCTGCGACCTGATCGTCGTCGACACCGCCCACGGCCATTCCCAGCACGTGCTGGCCATGGTCGACCGCATCAAGCGGCTGTCCAATGCCACTCAGGTGCTCGCCGGCAACATCGCCACCGCAGATGCCGCCAAGGCGCTGATCGACGCCGGCGCCGACGCCATCAAGGTCGGCATCGGCCCGGGTTCGATCTGCACCACCCGTATCGTCGCCGGTGTCGGCGTGCCGCAGCTCACCGCCATCATGGAGGCGGTCTCCGCCGCCCGTGACGCCGACGTGCCGGTCGTCGCCGACGGCGGCATCAAGTATTCCGGCGACCTCGCCAAGGCACTCGCCGCCGGCGCCTCGGTCGCCATGGTCGGCTCGCTGCTCGCCGGCACCGACGAGAGCCCCGGCGAGGTCTATCTGCACCAGGGCCGCTCCTACAAAGCTTACCGTGGCATGGGCTCGGTCGGCGCCATGGCGCGCGGTTCGGCCGATCGCTATTTCCAGGCCGAGGTACGCGACACGCTGAAGCTGGTGCCGGAAGGCATCGAAGGTCAGGTGCCCTACAAGGGTCCGCTCGGCGGCGTGTTGCACCAGCTCGCCGGCGGTCTGCGCGCCGCCATGGGCTACGTCGGCGCGAGGAGCCTGCCGGATTTCGCGGAGAAGTCCCGCTTCGTCCGTATCTCCGGCGCGAGCCTGCGCGAGAGCCACGTCCACGACGTCCAGATCACCCGCGAGAGCCCGAACTATCCCTCGAATGTGTGATCGAGGCGCGCCGCCGCTCCGCGTCCCTCGCCGGGCGCAGCCCGGAACCCTTCACACCACGCGGGAGAAGCTGGCCCGCAGGGCCGGATGAGGCGGCGCCGCGAAGCGGCATTCGGCGGAGGGGCGTCCGTACGGACCGGCTTCCGAAAGGCCGGCGATGCGAGAACCGGGATGCGTACCGGTCCACGCGCCCCTCATCCCCTTACGGGAAGCTTTCCCGCGTGGGGAGGAGAGGGAGCGTAAGGCGCTTCCCGAGCGAACGTCCGGCCCCGGTCATGAGGAGGGCACGATGACCCTACGCATTCTTCTCCTCGCCTCGGCCGCCGCCATGGTGGCGGTCTTCGCCACGATGATGGGCTGGTCGGTGCCTCGCCTCGCCGGATATGGCGGCGGCGTACCCTTCGACGTCCGCTTCACCGGCTACGGCCATGCCGAGGCGGTCGCGATGCTGAAGGCCCTCGGGCCGGAGGGGCGCGCCTTCTACGACGGCGTCCAGCTACGGCTCGATACCGCTTTCCCGATCCTCTACTTCGTCGCCCTCTCGTGGCTTCTCGCCGCGATCCTCGGGTGGGCCGGGTTCGCCGGGATCGGCCGGGTCGCCGTCGCCGCCGTGGTCGTCCTGGTGCCGACCCTCCTCGACTTCGCCGAGAACGCCGCCATCCGCGACATGCTCCGCCTCGGCCCCGACGCGGTGACCGCCGATCTCGTCTCCTGGGCTTTGGCCTGCTCGACCACCAAATGGGTGACGGCGCTCGAGGGCCTCGTCATCGCCACCGCCGGCGTGATCGTCGCCCTCGCGCGGCGGATCGGCGGAGTCGCACGATGAAGGACGGCGGACGGCTGCAGGCCGCGATCGAGGTGCTCGACGACGTCGAGACGCGCAAGCGCCCGCTCGCCGATGCCCTCAAGGACTGGGGCCTGTCCCATCGCTTCGCCGGCTCGGGCGACCGCGTCGCCATCGGTTCGCTCGCCTTCGATGCGCTCAGGAACCGCGCCTCCGCCGACTGGATCATGGGCGAGCCGAGCCCGCGCGCCGCCGTGCTCGTCACCTACGCCCGGACCTGGGGCATGGGCCTTGCCGCCCTCGACGAGGTGCTGACCCACCCGCATGCCCCGGCGAAGCTGTCGAAGCGCGAGCGCGAGCGGCTCGAAGCCGACCCCGCCTCGCTGCTCGCCGATGCCCCGCCCCATGTCCGCGCCGACGTCCCCGAATGGCTCGCCCCGTCGCTCGAGGCGCTCTTCGGCGATCGCTTCGAGGCCGAGATGCGGGCGCTGGCCGAACGTGCGCCGGTCGACCTGCGCGTCAACACCCTGAAGGGCAGCCGCGACGAGGCGTTGACGGCGCTCGCCGCGATGGGCGCCGTCGCGACCGAGCTCGCGCCGCTCGGCCTGCGCCTGCCCCAGGGCGGCCCGACGGCGAAACCGCCGCACGTCCCCTCCGAGGCCGCCTATCAGGCCGGCCTGATCGAGATCCAGGACGAAGGCTCGCAGCTCGCCGCCCTGATCGCCGCGCCCGACCCCGGCATCCGCATCCTCGATCTCTGCGCCGGCGGTGGTGGCAAGTCGCTGGCGCTCGCCGCGACGCAAGCGAACTCCGGCCGCATCTTCGCCTACGACACCGACAAACGCCGCTTCGGCGATTTCCGCGATCGGGCGGCCCGCGCCGGTGCGACCTCGATCGAGCTGCGCCCGCCGGTTCCCGGTGGCGATGCGCTCGCCGACCTCGCGGGCTCGATCGACCTCGTCCTGGTCGATGCCCCCTGCACCGGCACCGGCACCTGGCGCCGCCGTCCCGACGCCAAGTGGCGCCTGCGCCCCAATGCGCTGGCCGCGCGGATGAAGGACCAGGACCACGTCCTCGACCAGGCCGCCCGTTTCGCCTCGCCCAGCGGCCGCATCGTCTACGTCACCTGCTCGATCTTGCCGGAGGAGGACGAGGCCCGCGTCGCCGCCTTCCTCGCCCGCCATCCCGGCTGGCGCCTCACCGACCCGACCGCCCGCCTCGCGCCCGAGTCGGCCGCGAAACTCGCCCCCTTCGTCCGCCGCGGGCCGGATGGCACCCCGGCGCTCCGCCTCACCCCGGCCACCGCCGGCACCGACGGTTTCTTCGTCGCGGTGCTGGAGCGGGGGTGAGGCTCGACGGCCGTCGCGCTTGGCGCGGCCGGCCGGCTGATCTAGAACCCGGGCGACGATCCGTTTCGCCGTCCGCCGACCCCGGAGCCCGCCATGCTGCACGACGCCATTCTCATCATCGATTTCGGCTCCCAGGTCACCCAGCTGATCGCCCGCCGCGTCCGCGAGACCGGCATCTACTGCGAGATCCACCCCTATCAGTCGGCCGATGCCGCCTTCGCCAAGCTGAAGCCGAAGGGCGTCATCTTCTCCGGCGGCCCGGATTCGGTGACCCGCGAGGGCTCCCCCCGCGCCCCGCAGGCGGTGTTCGAGGCGCAAGTGCCGATCCTCGCCATCTGCTACGGCCAGCAGACGCTCAGCGTTCAGCTCGGCGGCCGGGTCGAGGGCGGCCACGCCGCCGAGTTCGGCCGCGCCGACGTCGAGATCCTGAAGGCCTCGCCGCTCTTCGCCGGCATCTGGGAGGTGGGCAACCGCTATCCGGTGTGGATGAGCCACGGCGACCGCGTCACAGTTCTGCCCGAGGGTTTCGAGGTGGTCGGCACCTCCGAGAACGCCCCCTTCGCCATCGCCGTCGACGAGAAGCGCGGCTACTACACCACCATGTTCCACCCGGAAGTGGTCCACACCCCCGACGGCGGCAGGCTGCTGGCCAACTTCGTCCACGGCATCTGCGGCCTGAAGTCCGATTGGACGATGTCGGCCTATCGCGCCGAGATGGTCGCCAAGATCAAGGCCCAGGTCGGCTCCGAGCGGGTGATCTGCGGCCTCTCCGGCGGCGTCGACTCGTCGGTGGCGGCGGTGTTGATCCACGAGGCGATCGGCGATCAGCTCACCTGCATCTACGTCGACCACGGTCTAATGCGGATGGGTGAGAGCGAGCAGGTGGTCGGCATGTTCCGCGACCACTTCCACATCCCGCTCGTCCACGTCGACGCGTCCGAGACCTTCCTCTCCGAGCTCGAGGGCGTCGTCGACCCCGAGCAGAAGCGCAAGATCATCGGCCGCCTGTTCATCGAGACCTTCGAGGCGGAAGCCGCGAAGATCGCCCGCGATGGCAAGGGCGCGCCGACCTTCCTCGCCCAGGGCACGCTCTATCCGGACGTGATCGAGAGCGTCTCCTTCTCCGGCGGCCCGTCGGTGACGATCAAGAGCCACCACAACGTCGGCGGCCTGCCCGAGCGCATGCACATGAAGCTGGTCGAGCCGTTGCGGGAACTCTTCAAGGACGAGGTCCGGGCGCTGGGCCGCGAGCTCGGCCTGCCGGACGCCTTCATCGGCCGCCACCCCTTCCCGGGACCGGGTCTCGCCATCCGCTGCCCGGGCGGCATCAGCCGCGAAAAGCTCGACATCCTGCGCAAGGCCGACGCCATCTACCTCGACGAGATCCGCAAAGCCGGCCTCTACGACGTCATCTGGCAGGCCTTCGCCGTGCTGCTGCCGGTTCAGACGGTCGGCGTCATGGGCGACTATCGCACCTACGACTACGTCCTGGCGCTGCGCGCCGTCACCTCCGTCGACGGCATGACGGCGGACTTCTACCCCTACGACATGGCCTTCCTCGGCCGCA
>CALMFH010000266.1 GCA_937864925.1 uncultured Alphaproteobacteria bacterium
CCCTGCGCGCCGGTGAAGCCCTGGCAGATGACCTTGGTATCCTTGGAAACGAGAATGGACATCTGATCAAGCTCCCCGCACGGCCTTGACGATCTTCTGAGCCGCGTCGTCCAGGTTGTCGGCCGGGATGACGTTGAGGCCGGACTCGCGGACGATCTGCTTGCCGAGCTCTTCGTTGGTGCCGGTCAGACGAACGACCAGCGGGACCTGCAGGCCGACCGCCTTCACCGCCGCGAGCACGCCGCGGGCGATGATGTCGCACTTCATGATGCCGCCGAAGATGTTGACCAGGATGCCCTTCACGTTCGGATCGGAGGTGATGATCTTGAACGCGTGGGTCACCTTCTCCTCGGAAGCGCCGCCGCCGACGTCGAGGAAGTTGGCCGGGCTCTCGCCGTAGAGCTGGATGATGTCGAGCGTCGCCATGGCGAGGCCGGCGCCGTTGACCATGCAGCCGATGGTGCCGTCGAGGGCGATGTAGGCGAGGTCGTACTTCGAGGCCTCGATCTCCTTGGCGTCCTCCTCGGTCTCGTCGCGCAGCGCGACGATGTCGGGGTGACGGAAGAGCGCGTTCGAGTCGAAGTTCACCTTGGCGTCGAGGACCTTGAGGTCGCCCTGCTTGGTGACGATCAGCGGGTTGATCTCCAGCATCGCCATGTCCTTGTCGACGAAGGCGCGATAGAGGTCGGAGACCAGCTTGACGCACTGCTTGACCTGGTTGCCGGTCAGCTTCAGCGCATAGGCGATGTTGCGGCCGACGTAGGCCTGGAAGCCGGCGGCCGGATCGACGTGGAAGGTGTGGATCTTCTCGGGCGTGTCGTGGGCGACCGCCTCGATGTCCATGCCGCCCTCGGTGGAGACGACGAAGCCGACCGAGCCGGTGGCGCGGTCGATCAGGGCCGAGAGATAGAGCTCACGCTCGATGTCGGAGCCGTCCTCGATGTAGAGGCGGTTGACCTGCTTGCCGGCCGGGCCGGTCTGCACGGTGACGAGGGTGTTGCCGAGCATCTCCGCGGCGAAGGCCTCGACCTCGGCCACCGACTTGGCGAGACGCACGCCGCCCTTGGCGTCGGCCGGCAGTTCCTTGAACTTGCCCTTGCCACGGCCGCCGGCGTGGATCTGCGACTTGACGACCCAGAGGGGGCCGCCGAGCTCTTCGGCGGCCTTGCGGGCCTCGGCCGGCGTGAAGGCCGGGATGCCGCGCGACACCGGCGCGCCGTACTCGCGAAGGACCGCCTTCGCCTGGTATTCGTGGATGTTCATCGCCCTGTCTCGCCTCGAGAATTCGTTTCTGAGGTTGCCGGAACCGGTGCGCGACCGAGCCCCCGAGGGTCGGTCGCGACGGGGATGCGGAAGTCGACCTCTCGGCCGAAAGGTCCGCCCGAGAGGATGTGGCGAGCCACCGCTCGCTCACGCTCGTCCTTCGTTCGTACCGGCGGGCACGTCGGGCGCACCCGCCGGGAACAGGTTCGTCACGGCGGCTCAGGCGAGCGCCGGCTGGATGGTCTTGCAGGCGTCGACCAGACCGGTCACCGAGGCGACCGACTTGGCGAACATCGCCGTCTCGGCGGCGTCGAACGCGACTTCGACGATCTTCTCGACACCGTTCGCGCCGATCAGCGCGGGAACGCCGACATACATGTCCTTCAGGCCGTACTCGCCGTTGCACTGGGCGGCGACCGGCAGGATGCGCTTCTGGTCCTTGAGGTAGGACTCGGCCATGGCGATCGCCGAAGCGGCCGGGGCGTAGAAGGCGGAACCGGTCTTGAGGAGGCCGACGATCTCGGCGCCGCCCTTGCGGGTGCGGTCGACGATGGCGTCGAGCTGCTCCTGGGTGAGCCAGCCCATCTTGACCAGCTCCGGCAGCGGCACGCCGCCGACGGTCGAATAGCGCACCAGCGGCACCATGTCGTCGCCGTGGCCGCCGAGCGTCATCGCATGGACGTCCTTGACGGAGACGCCGGTCGCCTCGGCGAGGAAGTAGCGGAAGCGGGCACTGTCGAGCACGCCGGCCATGCCGACCACCTTGTTCGCCGGCAGGCCGGAGAACTTCTGCAGCGCCCACACCATCGCGTCGAGCGGGTTGGTGATGCAGATGACGAAGGCGTTCGGGGCGAATTCCTTGATGCCGGCGCCGACCTTCTCCATGACCGAGAGGTTGATGCCGAGCAGATCGTCGCGGCTCATGCCCGGCTTGCGCGGCACGCCGGCGGTCACGATGATGACGTCGGCACCGGCGATCGCCTCGTAGGAGGACGCACCCTGGAGCGCGGCGTCGAAGCCGTCGACGGGGGAGGATTCGGCGATGTCGAGGGCCTTGCCCTGCGGCACGCCGTCGACGATGTCGAACAGCACGATGTCGCCGAGTTCCTTGAGGCCGGCGAGATGAGCGAGCGTGCCACCGATCTGACCCGCGCCGATGAGGGCGATCTTTTTCCGCGCCATTTCAGAGGTTTCCCTTCACGTCAATTGGAGGTCGGTGCGACATCCTGTCGTGCGGTTCGATACTCTCTTCCGAACGGGGGTGCAAGTCGGCCGAAGGTTCATATCGCACCGCAAAAAGAACGAGAAAATCGGCATTTTCCGAGCAAAATCGCAAGAGATTTCATGTGTCGGAGGCTTGCCGCACCGCATCGTCGGGATCCTCGTCCGCCGCGTCGTGGGCCTCGAGCCTGTCCTGGGCGAGGGAGCCCTCGCCGGTGCCGTGGGGTTCGCCGGCGTATTCGCGCGAGCGCATTTCGGTGAGGCGGGAGACGGTGCGGGCGAATTCGAAGCTCTCGGGGCCGTCGGTGCCGGTCCACAGTGCGCCGGGCTCGGCGGCGGCGGAGACGACGATCTTGACGCGACAGTCGTAGAGTGCGTCGACCAGATTGATCAGACGCTTGGCGGCATTGCGTCGGTCCGGGCCGAGGGTGGGGACGTTCTCGATCATCACCGTGTGATAGCGGCGGGCGATCTGGACGAAGTCGGCGGCGGCGAGCGGCTTCTCGCACAGATCGTGGAATCGGAAGCGAGCGCGGCCGTCGGCGGCGGCGGGGATCTCGATGGTGCGGCCGCGGAACGGGATGGCCTCGGGCGGTGCCGGTCGATGGCCGGTGATGCGGAACCATTCCTCTTCCATCGCCGCGTCGGTGACCGGCCCGAGTGGCATGCGCCAGACCTCGTCGCCGTCGGTCTTGGTCAGGCGGTAGTCGTTGGGAGAGAGGAGTTCGAAGACGTCGACGTGACGACCGAGCAGATCGATGAAGGGCAGAAACAGGGCGCGGTTGAGGCCGTCCCAGTAGAGGCGCTGCGGCGCGACGTTGGAGGTCGCCACCACCACGGTGCCGAGCTCGAACAGCTTCTGGAACAGCCGCCCGAGGATCATCGCGTCGGCGATGTCGTAGACGGCGAATTCGTCGAAACACAGTAGGCGGGTCTCCGCGGCGATCTCTTCGGCGACCGGCGCGATCGGGTCGTCCCCCTTGAGGCGGCCGTCGAGAATGGCGCGGCGGGTACGGTGGATGCGGTCCTGGGTGTCGGCCATGAAGGCATGGAAATGGGCGCGCCGCTTGCGCGTCACCGTCGCGCACTCGAAGAACAGATCCATCAGCATGGTCTTGCCGCGGCCGACGGCGCCGTGGACATAGAGCCCGCGCAGCGTCTCACGCTGCGGCGCTCGCCGGCCGAACAACCAGCCGAGAGCGGAGCCCTTGGCCGCGAGGTCGGAGCGCGCGAGGGCCTGGTCGAGGTCGTCGAGGCGACGGGCGAGCTCGGCCTGGAGCGGATCGAAGGCGATCGTCCGCGCCGAGACAAGTGCTCGATAGCGTCCGACGACGGTCCGCGTTCCGTCCTCGCTCTGCGGCATGGGGTTCGGCCCTCTCTCGACCCTGCCTCGCCGAGCCGGACGCTCGGCGGTCACCGTCCGCCGCCGGAGGTAGCGACTGGCGGGAGGGAAGTCAAAGCGGCTTCCTCGAGACTTCGGTCGTAGGCGAGGATGTTCAATCGCGGGCGGGTGTCGCGTCGAGGCGGCCGGGGGCGAGACGGCGGACGTTGTCGCGCAGGCGGCCGCGGATCGGCTCCATCGCCGCGGTGGCGACGCGGAAGGCGGCATCCAACGGCAGGCGCCGCTCGGTCAGGCTGCGACCGACCGTGAGACCGGCCTCGAGGGTCGCCGCCAGCGAGCTCTGCGCCATCGCATCGATCTTCTCGACGATCATCCGCAGCGGCTCACCGGCCGACGCCGAGGCCGACGCCGAGGTCGGATCGGCGAAAGCGGCGAAGGCCGCGTCGGTCCTGAGCGCGATCACCATGGGCGACAGCCGGGCGATCTCGGTCATCGCCTCGCAGACGCCGGCCATACCGGCGGTGGTCGATCCGAGCAGGGTCTGCAGCTGGCGCATCGGCATGCGAGCCTCCGACGATCGCGTCCCCTTCGAACACCGCGGGGCGGTGGATCGGGTCGACGTCCTTTCCTAGATAACCATCTCGCAGGCGTCGCGAAAGTGTTTTGCTGCAATGCAGCATGAATTTTCTTCCGCGGCGGCGGCGGAGTGGCCGCCGGGAACGGCAGAAAGAGCCGGCGAAGAGGGCGATTTCTTCGGCGGCCGGCTGTTGCGTCGCGACTTCGCGTCGCGGCACGGCCTTGGCGAAGTCGTCGCGATCCGATATGCGAGAGCCGCGCGCACCGAGACGTGCCGGGACGAAGAGGTGTCGAACATGGCCGAGGCGCTCAGTCCGTCCGCCGTCGAAGCGGCACTCGCCCGCATTCGCCCGCATGTCCGCCGCACGCCGGTGATGGCGGTGGAGGGCGCGGCTTTCGGCAGCGCCGAGCCGGTCAGCCTCAAGCTGGAGCTCCTCCAGCACACCGGCTCGTTCAAGACCCGCGGCGCCTTCAACAATCTCATCGCCCGCGCGGTACCGGCTGCCGGCGTCACCGCCGCCTCGGGCGGCAATCACGGCGCGGCGGTGGCCTATGCCGCCGCCTGTCTCGGTCACCGTGCCCGCATCTTCGTGCCGACGGTGTCGAGCCCGGTGAAGATCGACCGCATCCGCGCCTACGGTGCCGACGTCGTGGTGGCGGGTGAGCGCTACGCCGACGCCGCCGTTCTCTCCGAGGCCTTTGCTCAGGAGAGCGGCGCCCTCGTCGTCCACCCTTACGACAGTCCCTACACCATCGCCGGGCAAGGTACGGTCGGCCTGGAATGGGAGGAGGATGCGCCCGACGGGCTCGACACGGTGTTGGTCGCCGCCGGTGGCGGCGGCCTCGTCGCCGGCATCGCGCTGTGGTTCGCCGGACGGGTGAAGGTGGTGGCGGTCGAACCGCGCGGCTCGTGCGCGCTCCATGCCGCGCTCGCCGCCGGTCGTCCGGTCGACGTCGAGGTGGAGTCGATCGCCGTCGACAGTCTCGGCGCCAAGCGGGTCGGCGATCTCGTGCACATGATCGCCGCCGAGCTCGTCGCCCAAGCGGTGCTGGTGCCCGACAGCGCCATCGTCGAGGCACAGCGACGACTGTGGGAGAGCCTGCGAATCGCCGCCGAGCCGGGTGGCGCGACGGCGCTCGCCGCGCTGCTCGCCGGAGCCTATCGTCCGCGACCGGGTGAACGCGTCGGCGTCCTGGTGTGCGGCGGCAACCTCGACCTCGCCGCTCTCGCGGCGTTGGCGCCCTGATCTGAATTCGCGACCGCCGGAGACCGGACATGCTTCCCGACCGCCTGATGCAGGGCTACGCCGCGTTCCGCGCCGGCCGTTACCAGAGCGAGAACGACCGCTATCGCCATCTAGCCGAGACCGGCCAGAAGCCGACGGTGATGGTCATCGCCTGCTGCGACAGCCGTGCCGCGCCGGAACTGATCTTCGACGCCTCGCCCGGCGAGATCTTCGTCGTGCGCAACGTCGCCAATCTGGTGCCGCCCTATTCGCCCGACGGCGAATACCACGGCACCTCGGCGGCGCTCGAATTCGGCCTGATGGGGCTCGAGGTCGAACATGTCGTGGTGATGGGGCACGGACGCTGCGGCGGCATCGCCGCTGCCCTGCGTGAAGGCGGCTCGCCGCTGTCGCCGGGCGACTTCATCGGCAAGTGGATCTCGTTGCTCGAAAAGCCGGTCGAGGCCTGCCGCTGCGAGGGCATCGCCGATCCGGGCGAACGACAGCATCGGCTCGAGCATCTGTCGATCGTCAACTCGCTCGCTGCGCTCAGGACCTTTCCCTGCGTCAGAGCACTGGAGGGGCTGGGGCGGATCCACTTGCACGGCGTGTGGTTCGACATCGCACTCGGCGAGTTGCACGTGCTCGACGAGGCGACGAGTGCCTGGGATCGGTTGGCGACGGCGGTCGACGGTTGACGGCGGCGGCCGCCCCGGGCCGGACCGGGCGGGGGAGCGAGCCGCGATCTCATAACTGGGCTGATGAAATTCGGACTCGTCCGAATTTCACGAGGGTTACGACCCGACCGGCCGACGCCCGTTCGGGCTCGCCTTCGTTCACGAAGTTTCGAACAGGTCGAAACTTCGTGAACTCGCTATCAGGGCTTGAGGTAACCGTAGCCCTGGCGTTCGAGCAGGGCGATCTGGGCGACGCCGGCGCCGATGAGATCCTCGGTGCGGACACCGTGGAGGTCCTTCTCCGGGTCGATGCCGCGCGCGATCAGGGTGTTGCGACAGACCAGGAAGCGGGCGCCCCTGGCTCTCAGCGCGTCGATGCGGGCGGCGAGTTTCTCGTCGCTCTTGGCGTGGGAGAGCAGGTCGACGCCGTCGCCGTTCATCACCACGGCCAACTCCAGCTCGCCCGGTTGCAGCGCGGCGTAGTGGTTCTCCATGTTGCCGACCCAGTTGCGGTGCTTCTGGCCGAGATACCCGCCGCCTTCGGTGAGGTGATAGATCACCTTCTGATGGCCGAAGTCGGTGTCCACCCGCGGCACCTCGACCCGGGGTCGCGGTCCCACCATCCGCCAGGCTTCCCAGCCGCCGACGGCGACGATCGCGGCGAGCCCGGCGACGGCGAGGAGTTTCGCATCGAAGCGGATCGTCGTGGACGGCATGGGGGTGGTCTCCCTCGGGGGTGATCCGACGATGGTCCCGTCGTCCCGTTTCGAGACGGAGCGACGTCGTCAGGGCCTGCCGTGGCGAAACCCGTGCCGCGGCGGGCGGGCGTTGATGCCGATGTCGCGTCTTGGTAAAGAGGCGCACCCTCTGCGGCCCCTCGGCCCCACCCACCCTCGAACGGGAAAGCTCGACCCATGGCCTCCTTCAATCTCTTCCTCCTTCCCGGCGACGGCATCGGCCCGGAGATCATGGTGCAGGTGAAGGAGGTGCTCTCCTGGTTCGAGAAACGTGGGATCGCGACGTTCGAGACCGAGACCGGTCTGGTCGGCGGTTCGGCCTACGACGCCCACGGTAAGGCGATCTCGGAGGCCGACATGGCGCTGGCGCAAGCCGCCGACGCGGTGCTGTTCGGTGCCGTCGGCGGGCCGAAGTGGGCCGACGTGCCCTACGAGGTGCGCCCGGAAGCCGGCCTCTTGCGCCTGCGCAAGGACCTCGGCCTGTTCGCCAACCTGCGCCCGGCGATCTGCTATCCGGCGCTCGCCTCGGCCTCGTCCTTGAAGCCGGAACTGGTCGAGGGCCTCGACATCCTGATCGTCCGCGAGCTCACCGGCGGCGTCTACTTCGGCGAACCGAAGGAGATCGTGACGCTGGAGAACGGCGAGAAGCGTGCGGTCGACACCCAGGTCTACACGACCCGTGAGATCGAACGCATCGCCCGCGTCGCCTTCGATCTCGCGCGGACCCGCCGCAACAAGGTGTCCTCGGCCGAGAAACACAACGTGATGAAGTCCGGCGTGCTGTGGAAGCAGGTGGTGACGAAGATCGGTGCGGCGGAATACGCCGATGTCGAATTGGAACACGTGCTCGCCGACAACTGCGCCATGCAGCTGGTCCGCCGGCCGAAGCAGTACGACGTCATCGTCTGCGACAACCTGTTCGGCGACATCCTCTCCGACGTGGCGGCGATGCTCACCGGCTCGCTCGGCATGCTGCCGTCGGCCTCGCTCGGCGCGCCGGACGCGGCGACGGGCAAGCGCAAGTCGCTCTACGAGCCGGTGCACGGCTCGGCCCCGGACATCGCCGGTCGCGGTCTCGCCAATCCGATCGCGATGATCGGCTCCTTCGCCATGGCGTTGCGTTATTCGCTCGGCCTCGGCGAGGCGGCCGACCTGCTCGACAAGGCGATCAGCCGGGTGCTCGACAGCGGTACCCGCACCGCCGACATCGCCAAGCCGGGCGAGAACACCGTCTCGACCACAGAGATGGGTGCGGCGATCATCAAGGCGTTGAACGACCTCACGGCGTGAGGCGGAGGCGGGCGGGGGGGGGCACCTCCCGCCCCGCCATCCGTCGCGGAGGTCAGCGCACCGTCAGCGGCCGACGGTCGACGACCAGGGTGTCACGCACGCCGGGGCTCTCGTCGACGAGCAGGATATCGTAGTCGCCGGCTCCGCCCGGCGCGGTGATCGTCGCCTGGCGCGCCTGATCGGGATCGACCGACTCACTCTTGTCGAACCGCGCCGGCGACATGCCGCGCGGGACGATGCGCAGCCGGTCGAAGAAGGCGGGGGTCTCGGCGAGGGTCACCGCCACCTTCGCCCCGGGCTTCACCGTTTCGGGAGCCGAGATCAGGGTGCCGACGATGCGGATCGGGCGGCGCGCCAGCACCACGGTGTGATCGGCGCGATCGACCAACCGCAATTCGTGTTCGCCGGCGCGGGCCGGGAGGCGCTCGCCGTCGAGCGACAGATCGTCGGTCCAGCGGATGCCGTCCTTCGACCACAGTTCGAGCACCGCACCGCCGCCGCCACCCGCCGAGCCGGTATAGGAGATCCTGACCGGAGCACCGAGCCTCACCTCGGCCGGCGCCGTGATCTCGATCGAAGCGGCTTCGACGGTGATCGGCCGGCGCGCCAGCACCGTGTGATCGTCGTCGTCGGCGCGGTAGATCACCTCCCAACGGCCCGGCGTCAGCGGCGCGGTGAGGCGGGTTCGGGGCGAGGCGCGTTCGACGGTCTCGCTCTGCAGCGTGGTCTCGCTGTCGAGCGGCGCGACGGCAAGGTCGAATCGGGCGCCGATGCGGCCGGCGGCCGAGACCTCGAAGGTGCGGCCCACCTGCACCTTGTCGGGCGCGGCGAGGCGGATCTGCGGGGCGCCGACCTCGACCTGCCAGGTGGCGAGGGTGATGCGCGGCGCACACAGGAGCAGACGCACGTCATAGCTGCCCTCGGCGGCCGGCATGTCCACCGCGCTGGTTCCGGCGGTTCCGACCCCGGCCTCCCGCAACGCCTTGCCGCCCTCCTCGTCGCGGGGCATCACCGCCAGACCGGCAGCGGCCTGATGTGGGCCGGTCCAGGCGAAGCGGAGCGGACCACCGGCCGGGGCACGGCCGTCGGCGGAAAGATCGAGCGGTGGACGGGTGGTGATCTGCGGCAAGGTGTGATCGAGCTTGATCTCGAAGGTGTTCGAAGTGCCCTTGGTGCGGGTGTCGATGCGACGTTGACCCCAGCGCGCCGGGGTGCCCCCGGCGGCGGCGACGACGGTGTAGACGGCGTCGGGAAGGTCGAGGCTGCCGTCGTGCAGGGTCTCGCCGACGAAGCGCCGGCCGTCGTGGAGCAGCGCGACATGGGCGGTCTCGACCGGGCGTCCCTGGGCGTCGACGACGCGGAAGCTCCACGGACGGCGCGGTTCGTCGGCGAGCTTGTCGCGGCTCGCCGCCAGCAGGAGCGCGAGCGGGGGAACGAGGATCGACAGGCCCGGGCCGGTGTAGGGGTCGCCGAGCGGCATGAACCCGTCGGCGGGGCACGGCGGCAGCGCTTCGCCGGCGGCCCGTGCGGCCGCGGGTGTGAGCACGGCGGTGATGGCGACGACGGCGACGAACCTGCGGAACATCGTGGAGGGTCTCCGGTGAGCGACGGTCACGACGCGAGACTAGTCGCTGGCGGTGTGACCGTCGACGCTCGTCTCGGCGATGAACGCATTCGTCATCCACGCCCCTGCGGTGAACGACGCAGGCGTTGCGGCCGCGCCCCTCTTGCGCTGCGCTGCACACGGTTTAGGCTGGCGCCCCGACGATCATTTCGTGAGCAGGGATCTCGCTTTGGCCATCCAGACCGCACTGCACCACGTCACCGCCTACACCTACGACCGGCCGGTCCAGCTCGGTCCGCAGATCATCCGCCTGCGACCGGCACCGCATTGCCGGACCAGGGTGACGGGCTATTCGCTGCGGGTGACGCCGGAAACCCACTTCGTCAACTGGCAGCAGGACCCGCACGGCAACTGGGCGGCGCGTTTCGTCTTCCCGGAGAAGACGACGGAATTCCGGGTCGAGGTCGATCTCCTCGCCGAGATGGCGGTCTACAATCCGTTCGACTTCTTCGTCGAGAGCTATGCCGAGAAGTATCCCTTCGCCTACGAGGCGGGTCTCGCCGAGGAGTTGAAGCCCTATCTCGCGGCCGAGCCGGTGGGTGAACGTTTCGAGGCCTTCCTGGCGACGATCCCGCGCGAGCCGCGGGCGATCGTCGACTTCCTGGTCGACCTCAATCTGCGTCTGTCCCAGGAGATCCGCTACGTCATCCGCATGGAGCCGGGCGTGCAGGAGCCGGACGAGACGCTGGAGCTCGCCTCGGGTTCGTGTCGCGACACCGGCTGGCTGCTGGTACAGCTGCTGCGCCGCCTCGGGCTCGCGGCGCGCTTCGTCTCGGGCTATCTGATCCAGCTGAAGCCCGACGTGAAGGCGCTCGACGGGCCGTCGGGCACCGACCACGATTTCACCGACCTGCACGCCTGGTGCGAGGTCTACATTCCCGGCGCGGGCTGGGTCGGCCTCGATCCGACCTCCGGCCTCTTCGCCGGTGAGGGCCATCTGCCGCTCTGCGGTACGCCGCACTATCGCTCGGCGGCGCCGATCACCGGGCTGGTCGACCCGGCCGAAGTGAGTTTCGACTTCCGCATGCGGATCGACCGCATCGCCGAGAAGCCGCGGGTGACCGCCCCGTTCTCCGACGACGCGTGGGCGGCGCTCGACGCACTCGGGCGCCGGGTCGACGAGGATCTCGCCCGCAGCGACGTGCGGCTGACCATGGGTGGCGAGCCGACCTTCGTGTCGATCGACGACTACCAGTCGGCGGAATGGAACACCGCCGCGGTCGGACCGAACAAACGCGGGCTCGCCGATCACCTCATCCGGCGACTGCGCGAGACCTTCGCGCCGGGCGGGTTCCTGCACTACGGTCAGGGCAAGTGGTATCCCGGCGAGAGCCTGCCGCGCTGGGCCTTCGGCCTCTACTGGCGCAAGGACGGCCGACCGATCTGGCGCGATCCGTCGTTGATCGCGCTGGAGGTCGGGTCGCGCGACGCCACGGTCGAGCAGTCGAAGATTCTCGCCGAGGGGGTCGCCGAGCGGCTCGACATCGGCGCCGACTACGTCGTCCCGGCCTACGAGGACCCGGCGCACTGGGTGCTCCAGGAGTCTCGACTGCCGGTCGACCTCGATCCGTCGAACTCGAAGCTCGACAATCCGGAAGACCGCCATCGTATGGCGCGTGTCTTCGACCGCGGTCTGACCCGGCCGACCGGTCACGTGTTGCCGGTGCAACGCTGGCAGAGCCGCGCCGGCAAGGGCTGGTATTCCGAGAAATGGCGCCTGCGGCGCGACAGGCTGTTCCTGATCCCCGGCGACAGTCCCGTCGGCTTTCGCCTGCCGATCGCCTCGTTGCCGTGGATTCCGCCGGCGTCCTACCCCTACATCCTGGAACAGGATCCCTTCGTCGAGCGGCCGGACCTGCCCGATCCGGACGAACTCGCCCAGGTCTATCGCCGCACCGGGCCGGTGCAGCGGGTGACGCAGAGCTGGGTGGAGGAGATCGGCGCCGATCAGGTGCGCACGGCGCTGTCGATCGAGCCGCGCGACGGCATCCTCAACGTCTTCATGCCGCCGGTCGAGACGCTCGACGACTATCTCGAGCTCCTCGCGGCGATCGAGGCGTCGGCGGAAGCCAATCGTCTGCCGGTGCACATCGAAGGTTATCCGCCGCCGTGGGACCCGCGGCTCGAGGTGATCAAGGTGACGCCGGATCCCGGCGTGATCGAGGTCAACGTCCAGCCGGCGGCGTCCTGGGACGAGTGCGTGGCGATCACCTCGAAACTCTACGAGGACGCCCGCCGATCGCGACTCGGCACCGAGAAATTCATGATCGACGGCCGCCACACCGGAACCGGCGGCGGCAATCACGTGGTGGTGGGGGCGCGGACGCCGGCCGACAGCCCGTTCCTGCGCCGCCCCGATCTGCTCAAGAGCCTGGTGCTCTACTGGCAGCGCCATCCCTCGCTCAGCTATCTGTTCTCCGGTCTGTTCATCGGTCCGACGTCCCAGGCACCGCGCATCGACGAGGCGCGCCACGACACGCTCTACGAACTCGAGATCGCCCTGGCCTCGGTGCCGGCGCCGGGCGAAGGCTGGCCGCCGCCGCCGTGGCTGACCGATCGACTGTTCCGCAATCTGCTGGTCGACGTCTCCGGCAACACCCATCGCACCGAGATCTGCATCGACAAGCTGTTCTCGCCCGACGGGCCGACCGGCCGGCTCGGGTTGGTCGAGTTCCGCTCCTTCGAGATGCCGCCGGATGCGCGCATGTCGCTCGCCCAGCAGCTGCTGCTCCGGGCGTTGATCGCCTGGTTCTGGCGCGAGCCGCAGGCGGGCGAGTTCGTGCGCTGGGGCACGGCGCTGCACGATCGCTTCATGCTGCCACACTTCGTCTGGGAGGACTTCCTCGGCGTCCTCGACGACCTGAAACGGGCCGGCTACGGCTTCGATCCCTTGTGGTTCAAGGCCCAGTACGAGTTCCGCTTCCCCTTCTACGGTACGGTCGAGCACGCCGGGGTGAAACTCGAGATCCGTCAGGCGCTGGAGCCCTGGCACGTCACCGGCGAAGAAGGGGCGATCGGCGGTACGGTGCGTTTCGTCGACTCGTCGGTCGAACGGCTGCAGGTCCGGGTCGAGGGCTTCAACCCGACCCGGCATCTCGTCACCGCCAACGGTCGGCCGGTGCCGCTCACCTCCACCGGGGTGACCGGTGAGGCGATCGCCGGCGTGCGCTTCAAGGCATGGCAGCCGGCCTCCGGTTTCCATCCGACGATCCCGCCGCAGGCGCCGATCACCTTCGACATCCTCGACCGGTGGACCGGACGCTCGGTCGGCGGTTGCGTCTATCACGTCGCCCATCCGGGCGGGCGCAACTACGAGACCTATCCGGTCAATTCCTACGAGGCGGAGGCGCGGCGTCTCGCCCGTTTCGTCGACCACGGCCACACGCCGGGCTTCGTCGCGGTACCGCAACCGGAGCGGACCGGCGAATACCCCTTGACACTCGACCTGCGTCGCCCGCCCACTCGGGGCTGACGAGACGGACTTGCGGGGGGCGACGTGCCGTCGACGCAGCTCGAACTGGCGATGCGATGGAAGGGCGGGATCGAGGGCGATCTCGCTCCCTTCCTCGTCGGGTATCGGCCGGTACCGGGGGTCCACGACGAGCTGGTCGACGCCACCGGCCGGCTCCGCCCGCACTGGGCGGCGATGCTCGGACGTCTCGCCGGTCTCGGCCGCGACGAAATCGCGCGGCGCTTCGTCGAGGCCGACCGCCGTCTCGCCGAATCCGGGGTGGTCTACCGGGTCTATGGCGACGAGGCGGAGACCGACCGGCCGTGGCCGCTCGCCCATCTGCCGATCGTGATCGACGGCGACGACTGGGCGATGTTGGCGGAAGGGGTACTGCAGCGGGCGCGCCTGTTCGAGGCGATCCTCGACGACCTGATGGGTGAGGCCAGACTGGTGACGGAGGGGGCGCTCCCCGCCGCGCTGGTGGCCGGCAATCCCGAATTCCTGCGGCCGCTCGCCGGGGTGCGGCCGAAGGGCGGGGCGCATCTCCAGCTCTACGCCGCCGACGTCAGCCGGGCGCCGGACGGGCGATGGTGGGTGCTCGCCGACCGGACCCAGGCGCCGTCGGGGGCGGGCTACGCCATCGAGAACCGAATCGCCGTGTCACGCGCCCTGCCGGAGTTCTTCGACACGCTCGGGGTCGAGCGGCTCGGATCGTTCTTCCAGGCGTTGCGAGCCGGCCTCGCGGCGGTCGCCGGGCGGGAGGATCCGCGGGTGGCGCTGCTGACGCCGGGTCCGTGGAACGAGACCTATTTCGAGCACGCCTATCTCGCGCGGGTCCTCGGCTTCCAGCTGGTCGAAGGCAGCGATCTGGCGGCCTCGGCCGAGGGTGTGGCGGTCAGGACGGTCGAAGGGCTCGGTCGGATCGACGTGCTGGTGCGGCGCGTCGACGCCGACTGGGCCGATCCGCTCGAACTCGATCCGTCGTCGCGGCTCGGGGTTCCCGGTCTGGTCGAAGCGGTCCGCCACGGCCGGGTGGTGGTGGCCAACGCCCTCGGGTCCGGACTGGTCGAGGCGCCGGCGCTCGCCGGCTACCTGCCCGGGATCGCCCGGCGCCTGATCGGCGAAGACCTGCGATTGCCCAACGTCGCCACCTGGTGGTGCGGCGAGGCCGCGGCGCGTCAGACGGTCCTGGCGAACCTCGACCGGCTGATCCTGTCGCCGGCCTTCGGCCGATCGCTGCGCGGCATTCTCGATTCGACCGGTGTCCTCGGCTCGCGGTTGTCGCCGGCGGAGAAAGGCCGCATCGCGACGCTGCTCGATCGGCGTGGCGTCGACTTCGTCGGGCGCGAGCCGCTCCGGCTCTCCACCGCTCCGATCTGGGAAAAGGGTCGGCTGACGCCGCGGCCCTTCGCCATCCGCGTCTTCGCGGCGCGTACCGCCGAGGGATGGACGGTGATGCCGGGTGGGCTCGCCCGCATCTCCGAACGCGAGGACGTCGCCGCGCTCTCGATGCAACGCGGCGGGCGATCCGCCGACGTCTGGGTGCTCGGCGGGCGCGGTACGGCGCGGGCCGAGACGCGTCTGGTGCCGGAGGCCGAGACGGTCGAAATTCGCCGCGACGCCGGCATCCTGCCGTCGCGCGTCGCCGACAATCTGTTCTGGTTCGGCCGCTATCTCGAGCGAGCCGAACTGACGTTGCGACTGCTGCGGGGCCTGTCCGGTCACGGTGACGACGGCGTGCCCGAGGCTTCGGGCGGGTTGGCGCGGCGCATCGCCCGGCTGCTCGTCAACTGGGGGACCGTCCCGGCCGAGGCGACGGGCAGTGCCGATGCGGCGGCGATGGCCCTGTGGGGGGTGACGCCGGGAGCGGTCTCGGTCCTGGTCGGATCGGCCCATCGCACCGGCGCGGTGGTGCGCGACCGGCTGTCGCCCGACTGCTGGCGGGCGTTGGTCGACCTGCGCGACCGGCTACAGGTGCGCGCCGAAGCCGATCTCGCACCGCCGTCGGTGGTCGGCGAGATCGAGAAGGCGCTGCGGACGCTCGCAGCCGTGGTCGGCCTCGCCCACGAGACGATGAATCGGCGCGAGGGCTGGCGCTTCTTCGATCTCGGGCGGCGGATCGAACGCGGCATCGGCGCGGCGCGAGCGGCGCGCACCTTCGCCTGGCCCGACGCCGGACCGGAACCGCTCGACCTGTTGCTCGATCTCGCCGACGGGAGGGTGACCTACCGCAGCCGCTATCTTTCCGGCACGGCGCGGCGGCCGGTGCTCGATCTGGTGCTGCTCGACGAAGGCCATCCGCGCGCCGTCGCCTATCAGGTGGCGCGGATCGCCGAACACCTCGCCGACCTCACCGGCCGACGCGAGGGCGATCTCCTGGAGCCGGCGGAGCGGCTCGCGCAACGCCTCGCCACCACGCTCGAGACCAGTGATGCCGGAACTTTCGACATCGCCCGGATCGAGGCGATCGAGGCCGAACTGATGGGGATCTCGGATCAGGTGACGGCCCATTGGTTCGGGCGGTCGGTGCCGCTCGCCGACGACGAGACGGACGGGTGAGCCGATGCGCTACGACGTCACGCAGGTCACGATCTACGACTGGGGTGCGGCGGTGCCCTTCGCCGACTGCACGCTCCGCCTGATCCCGATCGAACGGTTCGGCCAGCGCGTCCACGTCTCCGACCTCACCGTCGATCCGGCCGCCTCGACCATGGTCGACGGCCTCGATTTCTTCGGCAATCACGTGACACGGGTCGGGTTCCGCCGCTCGCACCGGCGCCTCACCATCCGCGCCACCGCCACGGTGACGGTGGCGCCGCCACCGCCGCTGGAGCCGGACCCGAGCCCGGCGCACGAGACCGTCGCCGCCGCGGTCGCCGCCTCGACCTCGCTCGCCCCGGACGATCCGGTGCATTTCCTGTTTCCGTCGCGCTGGGTGCCGCTCACCCCGGCGGTGACGGAATGGACGGCGGCGTCCTTCCCGGCCGGTCGGTCGATCGTCACCGGGGCACTCGACCTCACCCGACGGATCCACGCCGGCTTCGCCTACGATCCGACCGCGACCGAGGTGGCGACGCCGCTCGCCCGCGCCTTCGCGGCGCGGCGCGGGGTGTGTCAGGACTTCGCCCATGTGATGATCGCCGGCCTGCGCGGTCTCGGTCTGCCGGCGGCCTATGTCTCGGGCTATCTGCGAACGGTGCCGCCGCCGGGCGAGGCGAAGCTCGCCGGCGCCGATGCCATGCATGCCTGGGTCGAGGTGTGGTGCGGCGAGGATCTCGGCTGGATCGGCTTCGATCCGACCAACGGCATCGTCGCCGGGTGCGATCACATCGTCGTCGGCCACGGCCGCGACTACACCGACGTCTCGCCGGTGACCGGCATCATCCTCTCGGCCGGCTCGCAGGGCCTCGCCGTGGCGGTCGACGTCGTCGAGACCGGAGGGCCGGCGCCGGTCGCCCCTGACATGGTGGCAGAAACGCCCGCTATCTCGCCTCCGGGTAGGTGAAACCCCTTGCAAATGACGGAAATGCCCGGATCTAATCGATACAAAGAGACGGGCGGACCGGCGCAGACCGATCGATGACGATCGCGCGTGGAGCCGACGCGAGGGGGGCGACCATGAGCGAGACGAACGCGATGTCCACGGATCCGGGGCGAAGTGCGGAGGCGGCGGCCGAACACCGGCGGCGCCAACCGAAGGTCCGCACCATCGATGGGCACGACATCGTCGAGGCCCTCGCCGGCGGCCTCGCCGATTTCCGCGCCGCACCGCTCTACGGGCTGTTCTTCGGCGGCTTCTATGCAGTGGGCGGCCTCTTCCTGGTGTGGCTGACCTTCGCCACCGGGCTCGGCTATCTGACCTATCCCTTCGCCGCCGGTTTCGCCCTCCTCGGCCCCTTCGTCGCGGTCGGCTGCTACGAGGTCAGCCGACGGCGGGAGGCGGGGATCGCCCTCGGTTGGCGAAGTGTGCTCGGCGTGGTGTTCGATCAGAGCCGGCGCGAACTCGGCTGGATGGCCTTCGTCACGCTCTTCATCTTCCTCATCTGGATGTACCAGATCCGCATCCTGCTGGTGCTGTGCCTGGGCCTCAAGAACTTCGTCACCGTCCAGGAGTTCGTGCAGGTGGTCACCTCGACGCCCGAGGGCTGGCTGTTCCTGACGATCGGCCACGTCGATGGAGCGTTCCTGTCGCTGGTCTCGTTCACCCTGTCGGTGGTGTCGTTCCCGCTGTTGCTCGATCGCGACGTCGACTTCATCACCGCGATGATCACCTCGGTGAAGGCGGTCTTCACCAATCCGAAGACGCTGATCGTCTGGGCGGCGATCGTCACCGGCCTGATGTTCCTGGCGGTGATCCCGGCCTTCCTCGGGCTCGTCGTGGTGATTCCGGTGCTCGGCCACACCACGTGGCACCTCTATCGGCGGCTGGTGGCGCCGCCGGAGGTGTGACCGCCGAGCCGGCCCGCCCGAGACACGACGGCGAAGCCGCCGTGACGCGGTCGGGCCCGACACCGTTCGCGGAGAGGGCGGTCGGACGGCTCAGCCGAGGACGATCACCGGGGTGCCGACACCGACGCGGCGGTGGAGATCGACGACGTCGTGGTTGAGCATGCGGATGCAGCCCGACGACACCGCCTTGCCGATGCTGGTCTCGTCGTTGTTGCCGTGGATGCGATAGAGCGTGTCGCGGTTGCCCTGGAAGAGATAGAGGGCGCGGGCGCCGAGCGGATTGTCGGGGCCGCCGGGCATGCCGCCGGCCCATTTCGCCGCGTCCTTGTCGCGTAGCGTCATCTCGTGCGGCGGTGTCCAGGTCGGCCACGGCGACGACTTGCCGCCGATCCGCGCCCGACCGGCCCAGGCGAAGCCCTCGCGGCCGACGCCGACGCCGTAGCGGGTCGCTCGGTCGCGGCTCTCGACGAGGTAGAGGAAGCGCTCGTAGGGGTCGACGACGATGGTGCCGGGCGGTTCGTCGCCGGCCCAGGCGACGGTGTGGCGCAGGTACTGGCGATCGATCACCGAGAAGTCGAGCGCTTCGATCTCATGGCCGTTGTCGCGTTGGGTGGCATAGATCGTGCGCCAGTCGCCGGCCGGTGAGGCATAGGCGAAGGTGCCGACGCCGGTGCCTGGAAAGCTGCGCATACGGCCGCCGGCGGCGCAGCCGGCGAGGAACAACGGCAGGCCGAGAAGTGCGGCGCGGCGGGTCGCGGTGGTGACAGTGGCGGTCACGTCGGTGGTACGGCTCGTCATGCCTCGACATCTCCTCTCGGCCGTGGTTCCCCGGGGCGGCGCGGGAAGTGGAAACTAGGGCAGACGTTGCGACATGTCAGCCGGGTTCGTCGCTCCGGTCGCCGTTTCGTGATGGGGGTGGCGATCCGGCGACACGGACGGAGGGCGGCCGGCCGGGCGCCGGCGCCCTCTCGTCCCAGGGTCAGATGGTCTGGTTGTAGGCACCCACTTCCGGGTTCTCGCGCAGGATCGCATCGACGTCGGCGAACATCTCCTTCAACCGTGCCTCCGACACCGGGCTCTCGATCACCACGACCAGTTCCGGCTTGTTGGAGGAGGCGCGCACCAGGCCCCAGGTACCGTCCTCGACGGTGATGCGGATGCCGTTGACGGTGTTGACGTCGACGATCTTGCGCCCGCGGATCGCCTCGCCGCGGTCCATCATGGCGAGGAGACGGGCCGTGACCTTGTCCACCACGCCGTATTTCTTCTCGTCGTCGCAATGCGGCGACATGGTCGGCGACGACCAGGTCTTGGGCAGGGTCTTCTCGAGATCCGACATGCGCTTGCCCGGATTGCGGTCGAGCATGTCGAGGATGGCGATCGCCGAGACGAAACCGTCGTCGTAGCCGCGGCCGATCGGCGCGTTGAAGAAATAATGGCCCGACTTCTCGAAGCCGGCCAGCGCGTTCAGTTGGTTCACCCGACGCTTGATGTAGCTGTGGCCGGTCTTCCAGTAGTCGGTGGTGACACCGAGCTCTTTCAGCACCGGATCGGAGTGGTAGAGGCCGGTCGACTTGACGTCGACGACGAAGGTCGGGTGATGATGAACGCGGGCGAGGTCGCGGGCGAGCATGACGCCGACCTTGTCGGCGAAGATCTCCTCGCCCTGGTCGTCGATCACGCCGCAGCGATCGCCGTCGCCATCGAAGCCGAGGCCGACGTCCGCCCCGGTGCGGAGAACCTCGTCGCGGATGGCATGGAGCATCTCCATGTCCTCCGGGTTGGGGTTGTAGCGCGGGAAGGAGTGGTCGAGCTTCGTGTCGAGCGGGATCACCTCGGCGCCGAGGGCCGAGAGGATCTCCTCGGCGAAGGCGCCGGCGGTGCCGTTGCCACAGGCGGCGACCACCTTGATCGGCCGGGCGAGCTTCGGCCGGGAGACGAGGTCGGCGATGTAGCGGGCCGGGAAGTCCTCGACGAAGCGGTAGGAGCCGCCGCCGCAGAGATCGAACTCGGCGGCGAGGACGATCTCCTTCAGGCGGCCCATCTCGTCGGGCCCGAAGGTCAGCGGCCGAGCGCAGCCCATCTTGACGCCGGTCCAACCGTTCTCGTTGTGCGAGGCGGTGACCATGGCGACCGCCGGCACGTCGAGATCGAACTGGGCGAAGTAGGCCATCGGCGTGATCACCAGACCGATGTCGTGGACGATGCAGCCGGCCGCCATCAGCCCGGTCGTCAGCGCCAGTTTGATCGAGGCGGAATAGGAGCGGTAGTCGTGGCCGACGACGATCTCGCGCTTCACGCCGAGCTCGCCGAGCAGGGTACCGAGGCCCATGCCGAGGGCCTGGACACCCATCAGGTTGATCTCCTTGCCGAAGATCCAACGGGCATCGTATTCGCGGAAGCCGGTGCGCCTGACCATCGGTCGGGCTTCGTAGGCGTAGGTGTTGGGCTGAAGTTGCTGTTCGGGACCGGGAAACATGGGGTGGGACATCTCTCTGGAAACGGATGGACGACGGGTGGCGGCGGACGTCGGAATCGGAGGCATCCTACAAGGCGCGGGCGGCAAGGGAAGGGTCGCCGACGAAATCCGACGACATCAGCGGCCGGCGCCCGTCCACAGTCGGGCGCCGGCGGCGGTGGTGAGGGTGTCGTCGCACAACACGAGGCGTCGAGCGGAAGGCGGTCCGACGTCGAGACCCGCGCCGACGGCGAGGACGAGACGCGGTGTCGTTCCGGCGGCGAGGGTCTCGGCGGTCCGGTCGTCGTAGGCGACGAGAGTCGGGCGGGCGTCGGTGTTCGCGGTCGATGCGGCCAGCGGGCGCAGCAGGCAGACACCGCCCACCGTCGCCGTGACGCCGGCGAGGGTCGCGGCCGCCGGGTCGCCGACGGCGAGGTCGGGCAGAAGGAGGCGATCGTCCCGGGTCGCTCCGCAGGCGGCGGCGAGAGCGTGCATCCGGCGGACGAGGCCGTGGTGATCGAGGCGTCGTGGCGGATGGGCGGGCGAGGCGAGCCAGAGGGCGTCGTCGCGCGCGGCGATCGGCCGGCGATCGGCCGGGCGCAGGCGCTCCGGCGACAGGTCGGCGAGGGCCTCGTCGAGACGCGGATAGGCCATGGGATGGGGGCCATGGACCCAGACGGCGGCCATCGCCGTCAGGTGCGGCGCAGCGGTCTCGAAGCGCGGCAAGAGGGTGGCGTCGACGACGAGGTGGCGCGCTGCGACGGTGGCGATGGCCGCGGCGAGGGTGGGGCCGTCGAGCCCCGGATCGAGGAGAGCGGCGACGGCGCCGGCGGTGGCGATTCCGGTCCAGGCGGCGATCCGCTCGGGGCGGTTCGCCATCAGGACGACGACCGGTTCGCCGCGGCCGACTCCGTGCAGGATGGTCCAACGCGCCCAGCGGGCGGCCTGCCCGGCGAAATCCCCGTAGGTGAGCCGTTCCGAGCCGTCGACGGCGAGGAAGGCGAGACGATCGCGGTGCGCGGCCGCCCATTCCTCGATCTCGTCGCGCAGCGTCTGGTTCGGCGTGACGTCGAGGTCGGCGAGACGGCGGGCGACGGCCCGGCGGGTGCGCGCGGCGGCGATCGCCTGGGTGGCCGTGGTCCACGGGATCATGGCGGTCGTCTCTCGGTCCGGTGCGGCTCAGCCGAAGGTGCCGGAGAAGCCGGAGACCGACAGGGGATTGTCGATGACGGCGGTGCGATCCGGCGTGTCGGGGGCGAGCTGCCCGATGAAGGCGTGGAACATGCGTTCGACGAAGCTCTCGTCGAGATCGCGGGTGATGAAGACCAAGCGGGTGCGGCGATCGGCGTCGGGCCAGCGTTCGAGCTGGGCGACGGGATGGACGACGTGCTGGACGACGTGCAGGACCAGCGGTCGCTCGGGGTCCTCGGCGAGCCGCACCACACCCTTCACCCTGAGGAGCTTCGGCCCGTGGGCGGAGCGCAGGAGATCGAGAAAGAGGTCGAGGGCCGCCGCGGCGATCGGCCGATCGGTGGTGAGGCAGAAGGCGCGGATGCGGGCGTCGTGACGGTTGGGGTCGTGGACGTGGTGGTCGGGATGATCGCAGTCCGCGCCGCAGGTGGATCCGTCGCCGTGATGGTGATGGCCATGGTGGTGGTGACCATGATCGTGGCGACCATGGGCCGCCGCCTCGGCGCGTCGGCGCTCGGCGGCGCGGTCGCGATAGGCCTCCTCGGCGAGCCATCGGGTGACGTCCGCGGTCTTGGTCTCGGCCCGCCACAGGCCGCTCTCCAACAGTCGCGCCGGGGTCGCCTCGCCACCCGCGGCGTCGAGCAGCGGGGCGGCGGGATTGAGGACGTGCAGCCGGGTGCGCAGGGCGACGAGGGCGCGGTTCGCCGCCGGCGTGTCGCAGAGATCGGACTTGGTGATCACCAGCCGATCGGCGACGGCGGCCTGTTTCACCGCCTCTTCCTGGGCGTCGAGCGTGCCCATGCCGTTGACCGCATCGATCAGGGTGACGACGCCGTCGAGGCGATACCGGCGCACCAGATAGGGGTGACGCATCACGGTGTGGAGGATCGGCGCCGGGTCGGCAAGCCCGGTGGTCTCGATCACCACGCGACGCAAGGCCTTCAGGCGCCCGTTGTCCAGGCGCTTCAGCAGATCCTCGAGGGTGGCGACGAGGTCGCCGCGGATGGTGCAGCACAGGCAGCCGGAGGAGAGTTCGACGACGCCGTCGTCGGCGCGCTCGACCAGCACGTGATCGATGCCGACCTCGCCGAACTCGTTGATGATCACCGCCGCGTCGGCCATCGCCGGATCGTGGAGGAGGCGATTGAGCAGGGTGGTCTTGCCGGCGCCGAGGAAGCCGGTGACGATGGTGAGCGGGATCGGCTCGGGCGGGCGGGGGGCGGTCTCGTCACGCATCGGTCGGGTCTCCTCGGTCGCACCGGTACGGGTCGACGGGGCGCCCGCGAGGCGCCGGGATCGGGCTTCGTTCGGCGGGGATCAGCCGCCGGGTTTCTTCTTCGGTTTGGCGGACGGCACCGGCATCGCGACCGGTTTGGCGCCGACCTTCGCCGTCGGCTTCGCCCCGGATTTCGCCGTGGGCTTCGCGGGCGCCGGTTTCGCCGCGGGCTTGGCCTTGCCGAGGGTGGCGGCGACCTTGACCGCGGGGATCGGCTTGGCGGTGGTGGGTTTCGCCGCGACGGGGGCGCCGGGAGCGGCGATGATCATCGGGCCGCCGTTCGCCGGGGGCAGGGTGGCGCCCCAGCCGGTCGTACCGGAGGCGGGATCACGCGGCCGGATGGCGCCCGGCGCGGGGGCGGAGGCCGTGGCGAAGGTCGGCGCGTTCATCAGTGCGGTGGGGTTGGTCACCGGGGCCAGAGCGAGCATCTCGCCGGCGTCACTCGGCGCGGCATCGGCACCGCCGATCCACACCCGTACCGGCGGGCCGATGTCGAAGCGTTCGGTGAGATAGGTGGCCGGTTTCAACGGCGCCCAGCCGGGTTCGCCCGGTTTGATCACCGCGCTCTGGTCTCGGTCGCCGGTCAGGCGCTGCGTCTCGCCGATTTCTTCCGGGTCGGGGGTGCGATCGCGCTTCTTGCCGCAGATCTCGGGTTTCATGTCGACCACCGGCCGACCGGTCTCCGGGCCACGGGCCATGTGGTCGAGGGTCTCGCGGGCGGAGAAGCGACCGAAGAGCCCGCCGCTGTCCTCGAAGCCCTTGGTGAAGAGTTCGGCGGCCAGTTCGGCGCGGACCCGGGTGTTGCGGGCGCCGAGCACCACCGCCACCAGCTTGCGATCACCCCGCCGGGCGGTGGCGACGACGTTGAAGCCCGACGAACAGATGAAGCCGGTCTTCATGCCGTCGGCGCCGGGGAAGCGGTCGAGCAGGTGGTTGTGGTTGCGAATGATCTCTTCGCCGATCTGGATGCCGGGCAGTCGCCACAGGCCGGAGGCCTCGGGGAACTCGGTGAGCAGGGCGCGGGCGAGAAGGCCGAGATCGCGGGCGGTGGTCATCTGGCCGGCATCGGGCAGGCCATGAGGATTGCCCCAATGGGTCGAACGCATGCCGAGGAGGCGGGCCTGCCGGTTCATCTCGGCGACGAAAGCCTCCTTGGAGCCACCGACCGCCTCGGCGAGTGCCCAGGAGACGTCGTTGGCCGACTTCACCATGATGATCTTGAGAGCGTTGTCGACGGTGACCACCTCGCCGACCTTGAAGCCCATCTTGCTCGGCGGCTGGCGCGAGGCGGTCGCCGTCATCGGCACCGGCGAGGTCGTGCGGACGCGTCCCGAACGGATCGCCTGCAACGTCACCCAGGCGGTCATCAGCTTGGTGACCGAGGCGGGATACCACGCCTGATCGGCGTTGTGGCGGGCGACGACTTCGCCGGAGCGGGCGTCGAAGACGAGATAGGCACCGGCGGTGGGGGCCGCGGTGGCGGCCCCGCCGAAGCCGAGGAGTGCGAAAGCCGCGACCGCGGCGAGAGCGCGGCGGCGGCGGGCGGGGAGCGTGAGCGTCGGGCGCGGGCGATTCACGGGGGCGTCGTCTCTCCGTTCGGGACGTCGCGCCGCCGGGCGGGCTGCGGTGCGCGGCGCGGGTCCACACGAGATCGGATCGGGCATCGATAGCCGATTTGCACGGCGTCGGCCAAGGGGCCGTCGCCACACGGCCGTCGACATCGGATCGGGACGGCCGGCCGTCGCGAGGGTTGGCTCGAGAATGAGCCGAAATCGCGGCACGGAATTCGCTGGACAAGCGGACGTTCGCCCCGCATTCGAGAGGTCGCGCCGTCTGGCGCCGGGCTCACCCCATCCGCTTCTTCCGCTTCGGTTCGCCCATGATCCCGACCCCCGACACCGACGAGATCCCGCCGCTCCGCCTCGAGCGGGCGCGCGGCCGTGCCGAGATCGCCTTCAAGCAGCGCGACGGGGCGACGGTGCTCGATCGGCTGTTCCAGGAGGGACAGGCGAAGATCCGGCTGCCGAAGGCGCACGGCGGAGAGCCGGCGACGGCGGTGCTGATCAACACCGCCGGCGGCATCGCCGGAGGTGACCGGTTGACCTACGGTGCCCGGTTCGGGGCGGGGACACGGGGCGTCGTCACCTCGCAGGCGGCGGAACGGGTCTACCGTTCGTCCACCACCGACGGATCGCGCGCCGGCGAGGTCACGACCCGGCTCGAGGTCGAGGCCGGGGCCTTCGCCGAATGGCTGCCGCAAGAGACCATCCTGTTCGATCGCGCCGCCCTCGACCGGCGGCTCGAGGTGGAGATGGCGGCGGACGCCCACCTCCTCCTCTGCGAGACGGTGGTGTTCGGCCGAGCGGCGATGGGCGAGCGGGTGGAGAGCTGCCGGCTCACCGATCGCTTCCGCGTTCGTCGCGGCGGCCGGCTGATCTTCGCCGACACGTCGCGGATCGACGGCTGCGCCGGTGAGATCCTCGCCGGGACCGCGACCGGCGGCGGAGCGACGGCGCTGTCGACCGTCCTGTGGGTGGCGCCGGACGCCGAGGCGCGGATCGACGATCTCAGGGTGGTGCTCGACGGGCTGGCGAGCGAGGCGGGGGCGAGCGCCTGGGACGGGATGGTCTGCCTCAGACTGGCGCAAGGCTCGGCGCGCACCCTGCGCGACGACCTCATTCGCGTGCTGTTGCACATTCGGCAGGCAGATCTGCCGCGTGTCTGGTCTTGCTGAGGGCGCTCGGGCGTCACATTCTGCTCGAGAACACATCGTCACCCGAGGCCCTCGTCGATCCCGGCGCACGGCACCGGGTGCTTGCCGACGAGAGCCCCCGCATGAACCTCACCCCCCGCGAGAAGGACAAGTTGCTCATCGCCATGGCGGCGATCGTGGCGCGCCGGCGCCTGGAGCGCGGGGTGAAGCTCAATCACCCGGAGGCGGTGGCGCTGATCACCGACTTCGTCGTCGAAGGTGCCCGCGACGGCCGCACCGTCGCCGACCTTATGGAAGCCGGCGCCCATGTGCTCTCCCGCGAGCAGGTGATGCCGGGCGTCTCCGAGATGATCTACGACATCCAGGTCGAGGCGACCTTCCCGGACGGGACCAAACTGGTCACGGTGCATCATCCGATCCGTTGAGAGTGTGACCAATGTCACCGACGGCCGCCGCTGTCGGTGTTCGGATCGCCGCTCGCTCGAGATCGAAGGAGACGACACCATGCTCGAACTGCGCCCCAACTGCGAATGCTGTGATCGCGATCTGCCGCCGAGCGCCGAGGCGTACATCTGTTCGTTCGAATGCACCTGGTGTCCGACCTGCGCGAGCGAGATCCTGAAGGGCATCTGTCTCAACTGTGGCGGCGAACTGGTGCGCCGGCCGATGCGTCCGGCGGCCAAACTCGCCGACAATCCGGCCTCGACGGTGCGCGTCTTCAAGGCCGAGGGCTGCGCGCCGAAGACCGCGGCGTGAAGAAAAGGGAGTGTCACGATGATCCCCGGTGAAGTGTTCTGCGCGCAAGGCGACATCGAGCTCAACGCCGGGCTCGAGGTGACGGAGATCGAGGTCTCCAACA
>CALMFH010000267.1 GCA_937864925.1 uncultured Alphaproteobacteria bacterium
AATCTCGAGCACGGCATCACGCCGGAATCGATCAAGCGCAACATCTCCGACGTGCTGCATTCGGTCTACGAGCAGGACCACGTCACGGTCGAGGCCGGTTTCGCCGAGGAGGGCCACCTCGTCGGCCACAACCTCGCCGCCCATCTCGACGACCTGCGTAAGCGGATGAAGGCCGCCGCCACCAACCTCGAGTTCGAGGAGGCGGCGCGCCTGCGCGACGAGATCAAGCGCCTGGAGGCGACCGAGTTGGTGCTGGCCGACGATCCGCTGGCGCGGCAGGCGGCGGTCGACGACGCGACGGGCGGCTATGCGGGAGAAAAGAAATACGGCCGGGCGGCAAATCTGCCGCCGTCGAAGGTGAGGAAGAATTCGCTCGACGAGATGACGGTGGGGCGGACGGAAGTGCCGATGGGCGGGCCGGCACCGAAGCGGCCGGCGCCGAGCACGGCGGCGGGTACCGTGGGATACAAAGGCAAGCGCGGCCGGCGCCGCTGAGCTTCATCCCTTCGCCGGTGCCTCCGCCGACGGCAGCTTCGCCGCCACCATCGCCCGCACCGCGTCGCGTGTCACAACATCGGGGAAGGCGCGGGCGGGGAGGACCACCATGGCGCCGCCCGGCTCCTCCAGCATCAGCGCTTCGGGGACGTCGTGGAAGCGGACCCAGGCCGGCCAACGCCATTCGGTGACACTCACGACGGTCTCGACGCGGACGCCGTCGGGCGAGACGGTCACGGTCTGCTCGGGCATCGGCGCCACCACCGCCGAGGCGGCGTCCATGCGGCGGGCGAAGAACAGGCCGGCAGCGACCGTGGCGAGCCAGCCGAGCACCGGGATCACCGTCTGCGGCGCGGCGTAATCGGGGGCGATGCCGGCCAGGATGTTGCCGATCGGCAGATGCAGGATGACGGCGGCGGCGAGCGCGGCACCGGCGACGCCGAGGACGAAGCGCACGACGGTGAGGCGGCGGCCGTGTTTCAGGCGGAAGAGCAGGTCGCGGTCGGTTTCATCGATGCGGAAGGGGCGGCAGACGACGGTCACGGGACAGCTCCTCGGAAAAGCCGGCGCATCCCATCACGACCGCTCGTGCGACGCCAGAGGCCGAGGATGACGAATGTCGTCATCGGGCGGCGGAACGAGTTGACGAACGGAGGTGACGACCATGACGTTTCTGAAGACCGGCGGCTGTCAGTGCGGCGAGATCCGCTACGAGATCAACTGCGAGCCGACGGTGGTCTACGCCTGCCACTGCACCGAATGCCAGCGCCAGTCCGGCTCCGCCCTCGGCATGGCGGCGGTGATCCCGGCCGAACATTTCCGCCTGACCCGCGGCGCGCCGAAGAGTTTCCCGCGCACCGGCGAGAGCGGTCGGACGATGTCGTGCTGGTTCTGCCCGACCTGCGGCACGCGGATCCACCATTCGCCGGCGGGGTTGGCTCAGAACTGCAACCTCAAACCGGGCACGCTCGACGACACGTCGTGGCTTCGTCCGACGGTCCACGTCTGGACGCGGAGCGCCCAGCCCTGGACGGTGATCCCGGAAGGCGTCATGGTCTGCGAGACCCAGCCGAAAGACCGGAGTTGGCTGACCCGGCGCGAACCGTCGTGATCGACGGCCCGCGGATCCGCCCGAAGCCTCCCGAAGTCGCGAGATCACGCATGACGTCGCTTCGCCTTCGCCTCGCTCTTCTCCTCTTCGCCCTCCCCGTCCCGGCGATCGCAGCGCCGCCGTCGTTCGACTGCCTGGTCGCCAAGCTACCGGTGGAGAAGGCGATCTGCCGGTCGCCGATCCTGTCGGCGCTCGACGTCGAGATCGCCGAGGCCTACGGGCGGGCGATGAGCGCCATGTCGGGCGAGATGCGCGACACCCTGCGCAAGGTCCAACGCACCTTCCTGGCCGCCCGCGATCGCGCCCATGGTCTGCCCGACGAGGATCTCGAGCAGCGGCTCGCCGATCAGGTCGGCTTCATCAAGTCGATCGAAACCCGCGGGCGGTCGACGATCGAAGGCTCGTGGCGCAACGGCATCGGCGGGGTCGAGGTGACGCTGCGGCCGGGCGGCGTGGCGGAGGTGACGATCGGTACCAACGAGCCGGCGCGCGCCATCTGGCTCTGCGATCTCCAGGGCGAGGCGCGGCAGGAGGCGACCGGCTGGGTGTTGCAGGCCGACCGCAGCCTGATCGAAGGCTGGACGGTCACACTGGTGTTGCGTGGCGGGCAGCTCACCGTGACCTCGGCACCGAAACCCGGTCCCGACGGGCCACCGCCCGGCGAACCGCCGCCGTTCTGCGGCATGGGCGGCACCATCGACGGCGACTATCTGCCGGTGCGGGCGCAACCGAGCGGCTGAGGCCGACGCGGGTCCCGATCCGGATGCCGAGCCCGGATGCGTCGACGCACCTCGCGGGCGGAGACCTCCACTCGCTCACGTCGTTGCGCTCCGATCGGGCCCGGGTCTGGAGGCGTAGGGCGCCGCCGATCGATGCCGAATGTCGTCAACGAGAGTGGTTTCGCCGCCATCGGGTGAGGAGCGGACACCCGCGAACCGTATCTTTCAACCGAATTTCAGTGAATTCGATCAAATTCTCTCGGTTCAACCCGAATTCAGTTACTTCATCCGATCGCGGCGTCGCTCGGCGACGTTCTCCTGCCTCGGCGACGTTGCCGCGAAGGTCGTCGGGCCGGCGTTCGGCCGACGACGTTGCCGCGAAGGTCGCCGGGCCGGCGCCCGGCCGACGACGAGGTGGTCGCCGAGCCGCTTCAGGCGTCGATCCGCTCGCAGCCGGCGTAGACGGTGAAACGGCCGTCGCGGGCGAAGGCGGCGAGGCCGATGCCGACCTTCTCGGCGAGGTCCACCGCCAGGCCGGTCGGCGCCGAGACCGAGGCGATCAGCGGAATGCCGGCAGCGGCGGTCTTGTGGACCATCTCGTAGGAACAGCGGCTCGACACGACGACGAACCCGGTGGCGGTGTCGATGCCGGCGGCGGCGAGGGCGCCGATCAGCTTGTCGAGGGCGTTGTGGCGACCGACGTCCTCGCGGGTCGCCAGGATGCGGCCGTCGAGATCGGCGAAAGCGGCGGCATGGGTGGCGCCGGTCTGACGGTTGAGCGGTTGATCGGCAGGAAAAGCGGCGACGGCGCGATCGATGGCGGCGGCGGCGATGCGGGACGCCGTGTCGAGACGCGGGATCGGCCGCAGCGCCTCGGCGATGCTGTCGACGCCGCAGAGACCACAGCCGGTGCGGCCGGCGAGCGCCCGATGGCGGGCGCGCAATGCCAGCGCACGGCTCTCGGTGACGGTCACCGCCAATTCGATGCCGCGGGCGAGCGGCACCACCTCGGCGGCGAGGAATTCCTCGGCGCTCTCGATCACTCCCTCGCTGAGCGAGAAGCCGAGGGCGAAGTCGACGAGATCGGTCGGGCTCGCCATCATCACCGCGAAGGAATGGCGGTTGTAGGTGAGTGCCACCGGCGTCTCGTCGGCCACCGTCTCGCGACGGCCACTCTCGTCCCCCCCGACCGGGCAGGGTGGACCGCCGGGTCCATGACGGTGGGCGGCGACGCGGCGGGTCGCGGGATGACGAGCGGCCGCGTCGTCGTGGGGCATGGTCGACCTTATTCGATGACGATCTTCGGCATGGCGAAGCCGGAACCGCCGCCGCCGAGTTCGGCGTGCACCTTGGCGGCGATGTCGCGATAGATGCGCGCATGGGGGCCGTCGGGAGCGGTGACGACGATCGGCTTGCCACCGTCGGAGCCCTCGCGGATCGCCATGGTCAGCGGCACTTCGCCGAGGAAGGGCACGCCGAGCTTCTCGGCTTCGGCGCGCGCGCCACCGTGGGCGAAGATGTCGTGACGGGTGCCGCAGTTCGGGCAGACGAAGTAGCTCATGTTCTCGATGACGCCGAGGATCGGAACGTCGACCTTCTGGAACATGGCGACGCCGCGGCGGGCGTCGATCAGGGCGAGATCCTGCGGGGTCGAGACGATCACCGCGCCGGCGAGCGGCACCTGCTGGGCCAGCGTCAGCTGGGTGTCGCCGGTGCCCGGCGGCATGTCGACGACGAGGACGTCGAGGCCGCCCCAGTTCACGTCACGCAGGAGCTGGGTGACGGCGCTCATCACCATCGGGCCGCGCCAGATCATCGGTGCCGCCTCGTCGACCAGGAAGCCGATCGACATGACACGGATGCCACAGGTCTCGATCGGGATCAGCATCTGATCGCGGATCTCCGGCTGGACACCGGTGAGGCCGAAGAGCTTGGGCACAGAGGGGCCGTAGATGTCGGCATCGAGCAGACCGACCTTGAGGCCGAGGGCGGCGAGGCCGAGCGCGAAGTTGGCCGCCGTGGTCGACTTGCCGACACCGCCCTTGCCGGATGCGACGGCGACGATGTGGCGCACGCCGGGGAGCGCGCCCTCGTTGGCATTGGTCTTCGGCGCCGGGCCGGAGGTCGGCGGTACGGCGGTCGGCTGATTGGGCAGGGTCGGCGTGCGCGGGCGATCGGCGGTGAGCGCCACCATGACGCCCTCGACGCCGGGCAGCGCCTTCACCGCGGCCTCGGCGGCGGCACGCAGGCTCTCCATTCGCTCGGCATCGGCGGACTCGACGCCGATCGAGAAGAAGACCTTGGAGTCCTTGACGACGATCTGAGACAGCGCCGGTGAGGCGGCGAGAGACCCGCGGCCGTCGGGCGCGGCGAGGCGAGAGAGGGCTTCCAGAACATTCTCACGAGTGACGGCCATCGAGCTTCTCCGGGTGATCGGCGTGGAACGTCGAGCGGGTCACGGTGCCGGCGTTCCGAATTCGGATAGACAACGTCGCCGGCTCGGCGTCAACCGACGAAGGCCCGCCGCGCGCAACCACCGCAGGGCGGGTCCGAGCCCTAGATAGGTCGCCGCGGCGGCGAAGCAACCGGGCGATCGACATCGGGTTCGTGACGCCGCGAACACCGCCACGGCGGGAGGCCGCCGGGGGCGCTCGTCCCGAGGCGGACATTCCATCCGAGCGCCGCCCGTTTTCGAGACGAAATTCATTGTAGTGTCGCCGAACGTCACGACGATCGACGACACGGCAGCATGTGACATCGGGTCACCTTACCCAAGGTGATGGCAGATTCGGCGATTGCGTTCGCGATGATGCTTCTTCAATCTCGTTCCATGTTCGATTCGACAACGGAAGTTCTCGACGGGTCCGAGGTATCACCGGAAAATCCGCCGGCTTTCGCGGTGGTCGCGGTTCGCCGGAGCCGAGATTCCGCGTTACCCGGACCAGGCTCGAGGTCGCGCAAGAGTAACGGGGTGAACTCGTCCGCGCCTTTCAAGAACCGGCGATGCGCGATATGATCTCCTGTCAAAAGAAACAAGAAAACGTGAAATCACAGAACGTGGATGGCGGAATTCCTTCGATCTCGGACTCGAGCAGAGCATGTCCCTGAGGTATATCGCCGCCTCTCTCGGCCTCAGTGTCACCACCGTGTCACGTGCCTTGGCCGGCTATTCCGACGTCGCCGAGGAGACCCGGAAACGGGTCAAAGCCGAGGCCGAGCGGATCGGTTACGTTCCCAACGCCATCGCCCGTCGCCTCCAGAAGGGGCGCACCGATGCCATCGGTGTGGTCGTTCCGGCCGGCCCGGACGCCATTTCCGACGCCTATCTCTACAAAGCGATCATCGGCGCCTGGGGACGGTTGTCCGAAGTCGACCGTGACGTGGTGCTGCTGCCGTCCTCCGCCGAGGACGACGCTCGCGGCTCGGAAGCCCGCATGTTGCGGCGCGCCGTCGAGGAGCGGCGGGTCGACGGGCTGCTGCTGCTGCGGACGCGGAACGACGACTGGCGGATCCCCTATCTGCATGCCTCGAGCTTCCCCTTCGTGGTCTTCGGGGCCAGCCATGACGACGCGCCGGAGGTGACCGGGATCGGCGTCGACGACGGGACCACCGTGGAGGAGGTGTTGGCACGCCTCGCCGCCTTCGGTCATCGCCGGATCGCGTTGACGATTCCGGAAGGTGACTTCGCCTTCGCCGCCTCCCGCCTCGCCATCTATGCCGACATCGCCGTGCGCCATGGTGTCGACGTGCGGGTCGTCTCGGCGGTCTACAGCGAAGACGGCGGCCGTTCGATCACGGCGAAACTCCTGGCGATGCCCGATCATCCGACCGCGATCGTCTTCTTCGCCAACCGCATGGCACTCGGTGGCCTCAAGGCGATCTCCGACTCGATCCTGGTGCCGGGACGCCACGTCTCGGTGATCAGCTATGGCGACAATCCCAATCTGCTCTACGCCTCGCCGCCGGTGACGGCGGTCCGGGCGCCGGTCGAAGACATGGTCCGCCATGCCATCGACGTGCTGATCGGCGAGATCGAGGGCAAGCCGATCGAACCGATCCGGCGCTGGCCGCTCACTCTCGTGCGCCGGCAGTCCGACGGACCGCTGGTGCCTCGCCCCGGCGAGGGCGGACATTTCGTGAGCTCGCTTGAGACGCCGCTCGAGGGCGGCTGAGGCCGACGCACGTGACGCCGAATCGTCGACGTTGCGTCGGACCCGTCCGGCATCGACGGCCCACGGCATTCGTGCCGCGAGAGCGTCAGATCGTCTCCAGATCCGCTTCGACCGAGATGCCGACCAGGGCACGATCCTGCGGTTCCACCGGTTTCGGCGCCTTGACCCGGAAGAACAAGGCGTAGGCGGCGGGCAGGACGATGATGGTCAGCACCGTGGCGGCGACGATGCCGCCCATCATGGCGTAGGCCATCGGCCCCCAGAACGCCGACTGGGCGATCGGGATCAGCGCCAGCACGGCGGCGGCGGCGGTCAGCATGATCGGGCGGAAGCGGCGCACCGCCGCCTCGATGGTCGCCGTCCACGGCGGCAGCCCGGCCTCGATGTCCTGATCGATCTGGTCGATGAGGATCACCGAGTTGCGCATGATGATGCCGGCGAGGGCGATGACGCCGAGGATGGCGACGAAGCCGAAGGCCGAGTTGGTGGCGAGGAGCGCCATCGACGCGCCGATCAGGCCGAGCGGCGCGGTCATGAACACCAGCATGGTCTTGCCGAAATGCTGCAGCTGCAGCATCAGCAGCACCACCATGACGACGATCATCAGCGGTCCCCTGGCGTTGATCGAGGCCTGGCTCTTGGCGGATTCCTCGACGCCACCCTGCATCTCGATCGAATAGCCGGGGGCGAGGCCGTCGCGGACCGGCTTCAGGCCGGCGTAGATGCGGGCGGTGATGTCGTTCGACTGGACGCCGTCCGGGATGATACCGCGCACCGTGATCGACGGCAGGCGGTTGCGCCGCCATTCGATGCCGGGTTCCAGCTCCGGCACCACCCTGGCGATCTGCGACATCGGGATCGACCGTCCGGTCAGCGTCGGGACATAGGTCTCCTCGACCGCGGTCAGGAGATCGCGACCGCTCGCGGCTTCCCGCAACACGATCGACACCGTTTCCTCGCCGTCGCGGAACTCGCCGATCGGAGCGCCTGAGAGAGCCGCCTGGAGGGTCTGGCGGATCATCTGCGAGGTGACACCGAGGGCGCGGGCGCGGTCCTGATCGACGACGAGGCGCAGCGCCGGCACCGGCTCCAGCCAGTCGTCGTGCACGGTGGAGAGCATCGGATCGGCCCGGAAAGCGTTCTTCACCTCGTCGGCGATACGCCGCACCTCGGCGCGCTCCGGACCGGTGATGCGCATCTGCACCGCCCAGCCGACCGGCGGGCCGTTGAACAGGCGATCGACCTTGAAGCGCACCGCCGGGAAGTCGGCGGCGAGCAGGGTGCGGATCTTGGTCAGCAGGCGCTGACGGGCCGCCGGGTCGCGCGAATAGACCAGAAGCTGGGCGAAGTTCGGGTTCCTGAGCTGCTGGTCGAGCGGCAGATAGAAGCGCGGCGCGCCCTCGCCGACGAAGCTCGCGACGAAGGTCTGGTCGGGGTCGGCGAGGATGCGCTTCTCCACCTCGCGGGTACGGGCGTCGGTCTCGGCGATCGAGGTGCCCTCCGGGAACCACAGATCGACGAGCAGCTCGAGCCGGGTCGACTCGGGGAAGAAGTTCTTCGGGACGTACTTGAAGCCGTAGACACCACCGCCGAAGGCCAACAGCGTGGCGAGCAGCACGACGATGCGATGGCGGACGCCCCAGGCGATGGTGGCGCGCAGCCCCCGATAGAAGCGGGTGTCGTAGGCGTCGTGGTGCTCACCGGTGTGGGGGCGCGACTTCAGGATCATGTTGCCGATCCACGGGGTGAAGTAGACCGCGGCGATCCACGACACGACCAGCGATATGCCCACCACCCAGAACAGCGAGTTGACGTATTCACCGGCGGCCGACTTGGCGAAGCCGACGGGGATGAAGCCGGCGGTGGTGACCAGCGTGCCGGTGAGCATCGGGAAAGCGGTCGAGGTGTAGGCGAAGGAGGCGGCCGAGATCTTATCGAGGCCCTCGTCGAGTTTGCGTTCCATCATCTCCACCGCGATCATCGCGTCGTCGACCAGCAGGCCGAGGGCGATGATCAGGGCGCCGAGCGAGATGCGCTGCAGGTCGATGC
>CALMFH010000268.1 GCA_937864925.1 uncultured Alphaproteobacteria bacterium
GACTACTACCAGATCCCGCCCGGCCGCGTCGTCGACCTCGGCGCTCAGATCACCATCTGAGGATCTCCCATACCCTCCGGGACACGAAGAGGCCCGGTCCGACGTCGCCGTCGTCCGGGCCTCGTCACGCGTGAGAACGGGCACGCACCATCTTCCGGTCCCCGACGGGTGCGACCGTGCCGGGTACCTCCGTCACTCGAAGGCGCATCCCGGCTGGATGCCGAACTTCTTCAGAATGATGGCCAGCGGGCAGAAGCCGGTGAAGGCGGACTGCAGCAGGTTGAGGCCGACGAAGGCGGTGAGCAGCAGCCACCAACCGCTGACGTAGTGGGCGAGCAGCAGCGAAACCAGAATGACGGTGCCGGCGAAGGCCATCACAACACGGTCGATCGACATGGGTTCCTCCTGGAACACGGGACGACACGGCTACGTATCGTCGTTGAACACTGGACGACACGGAGCGTGTCGCCGATCATCGGATGGAAACGGCGCTATTCTCCGACGATTCTCTCGCCGAAGGAACGGATCGTACGGTACCGATCCCGGTCTGAAGCGGGTTATAGAAGAACTCTTGTATTATTAGCAACAGCTAATATATGGAGGCGTAGATCGACCCGCCCGCATCCCGAGTGCGTGCGGGGTCATGTCGTTCGCCGAAGTCGAGAGACCAGCAGGAGATCCGGACCGGATGCCCCTTCGCCGCGCCCTTCCCGTCGAGCCCACGGCTCGCTCCATCGCCCCGCGGACCGGACGTCGCCGCGGCCTTCTCGCCGGCTTCGCCGCGAGCCTCGTCCTCCTCACCGGTGCGGCGATCGCCGCCGAGGGCACGACCACCGTCCATCCGGTCCGGGTCGACGACACCAAGGAGGTGCTGGCGACCATCGAGAGCGTGCGCGCACCCCAAGCCCGGGCCCGCATCGGTGGGACGGTCGAGAGCCTCGCGGTGGCAGAGGGTGACCGGGTGAAGAAGGGCGATGTGCTCGCGACCGTGGTCGATCCCAAGCTCAAGCTGCAGCTCGTCGCCTTCGACGCCCGTATCGCGGCGCTCGAGGCCAAACTCGCCCTGGTCCAGACGGATCTCGACCGGGTGCGCCAGCTGCGCGCCTCCGGGTCGGCGCCGCAGTCGCGGCTCGACGACGCCGAGACCCAGCTCACCGTCACCCAGGCCGAGATCGCCGCGGCCAAGGCCGACAAGGCCTCGGTGCAGGAACAGGTGGTCGAGGGCCGGGTGGTGGCGCCCGACGACGGGCGCATCCTCAAGATCCAGGCCGTTGCCGGCCAGGTGATCATGCCGGGTGAACCGGTCGCCACCGTCGCCACCGCGTCCTACATCCTCAAGCTGCGCCTGCCGGAGCGCCACGCCCGCTTCATGCACGAAGGTGACCGGGTGCTGGTCGCCGGACGCGGCCTCGACGTCGGCAAGAAGGAGGCGCTCGGCGAAGGCCGGATCGTCCGCGTCTATCCCGAACTCGACCAGGGCCGGGTGGTGGCCGATGCCGAAGCGCCGGGGATCGGCGACTATTTCGTCGGCGAGCGCGTCCGCGTGCTGGTCGCCACCGGCACCCGCGAGACGCTGGTGCTGCCGGAGGATCAGGTGATCCGTCGCCACGGTCTGACCTTCGTCAGGCTCGCCGGGCGGGGCGAAGTGCCGGTGCAGACGGGCTCGCGGATGCCCGACAAGGCCGGGGAAAAGCCGTGGGTGGAGATCCTCTCGGGGCTTTCCGCCGGTGACGAGGTGGCACGCCCATGAGTTCGCCGACCCCTTCGCCGACCGGTGGGCCGAGCAAGCTCGGCATGGCCGGGTGGCTCACCAAGGTCTTCATCCGCTCGGCGCTGACGCCGCTCCTGCTGCTCGCCTCGATCGCCGTCGGCTCGGTGGCGTTGATGTCGCTGGCGCGCGAGGAAGAGCCGCAGATCTCGGTGCCGATGGTCGACGTGCTGATCCAGGCGGACGGCATTCGTGCCGACGATGCGATCGAGCTCGTCACCAAGCCGCTCGAGTCGATCCTCAAGGGCATCGACGGCGTCGAGCACGTCTATACCTACACCCAGGACGACCACGTGATGGCCGCCGCCCGCTTCGTGGTCGGCACCAAGTCGGAAGACGCCATCCTACGTGTCCACGAGAAGCTGCGCGCCAACTACACGCGCATCCCTCTCGGCATCCCCGAGCCGCTGGTCGTCGGTCGCGGTATCAACGACGTCGCCATCGTCACTCTGACGCTGACGCCGAAGCCGGAGGTCGCCGACCGCTGGAGCGACAATGCGCTGCTCAAGCTCTCCGAGAAGCTGCTGCACGAGTTGGTGAAGATCGACGATGTCGGCCTCACCTACATCGTCGGCGGCCGCGCCGACCAGATCCGGGTCGAGCCCGATCCCGAGCGTCTCGCCCGTTACGGCATCGCCCTCAACGATCTGGTCGAGAAGGTCAAGAACGCCAACCGCTCGTTCCTGGTCGGGACCTTGCGCGATCGCGGCCTGCAGGTGCCCGGCGCCGCCGGCCAGACGCTGCAGGGCGTTCCCGACATCGGCCTGCTGCTCATCACCACCCGTGACGGGCGCCCGGTCTACGTCAAGGACGTCGCCGACGTGATCTTCGAGGCCAAGCCCGAAGAGGCGCGAGCCTGGAACATGGCGCCGGACGGCAAAGGTGGCTACGCCACCGCGCCGGCGGTCACCATCGCCATCGCCAAGCGCGCCGGCGCCAATGCGGTGACCATCGCCCAGACGATCGAGAAACGGCTCGAACTGGTCGAGCATCAGGTGCTGCCGCCGGACGTCGTCGTCACCAAGACGCGCGACTACGGCGAGACCGCCAACGAGAAGGTCGAGGAACTGCTGTTCCATCTGGCGCTGGCGACGTTGTCGATCGCGGCGCTGGTGGCGGTCGCCATCGGCTGGCGCGAGGGCGTCGTCGTGCTGGTGGTGGTGCCGACCACCATCCTGCTCACCATGTTCGCCTCGTGGATCCTCGGCTACACCATCAACCG
>CALMFH010000269.1 GCA_937864925.1 uncultured Alphaproteobacteria bacterium
CGACGCCGGTGGGGCCGAGGAACATGAACGAGCCGATCGGCCGGTTCGGGTCCTGCAGGCCGGCCCGCGCCCGGCGCACCGCCGTCGAGACCGCATGCACCGCTTCGGCCTGGCCGACGACGCGCTTGGCCAGTTCGTCCTCCATCCGCAGCAGCTTCTCCTTCTCGCCCTCGAGCATCTTGTCGACCGGCACGCCGGTCCACCGCGAGACGACGGCGGCGACCTGGTCGGCGGTGACCGATTCGCGTACGGCGCGGCCGTCGCCGCCCTTGGCCTCGAGCTCCTTCAGCTTGGTCTCGAGCCCCGGGATGACACCATAGGCGAGTTCGCCGGCGCGGTCGTAGCGACCGGCACGCTGGGCCTGTTCGAGTTCGTTGCGGGCTTGTTCGAGTGCTTCCTTGACCTTGGTCGCCGAGGCGAGTTCGGCTTTCTCCGACTGCCACTTGGCGGTCATCTCGGCCGACTCCTGTTCGAGTTCGGCGAGGTCCCGTTCGAGACGGGCGAGCCGGTCCTTGGAGGCCTGATCGGTCTCCTTCTTCAGCGCCTCGCGTTCGATCTTGAGCTGGATCACCCGCCGATCGAGCTCGTCGAGCTCCTCGGGCTTCGAATCGACCTGCATCCTGAGGCGCGATGCCGCTTCGTCGACGAGGTCGATCGCCTTGTCGGGCAGGAAGCGGTCGGTGATGTAGCGGTTCGACAGTGTCGCAGCGGCGACGATCGCCGAATCGGCTATGCGCACCCCGTGATGAAGCTCGTACTTCTCCTTGAGGCCGCGCAGGATCGAGATGGTGTCCTCGACCGTCGGCTCGGAGACGAACACCGGCTGGAAGCGCCGGGCGAGCGCCGCATCCTTCTCGACGTGCTTGCGGAACTCGTCGAGCGTGGTGGCGCCGACGCAGTGCAGCTCGCCGCGGGCGAGCGCCGGCTTCAGGAGGTTCGAGGCGTCCATCGCCCCCTCCGACTTTCCGGCACCGACCAGCGTGTGCATCTCGTCGATGAACAGGACGATGCCACCCTCCGCCGCCTGGACTTCGGTGAGCACGCCCTTGAGGCGCTCCTCGAACTCGCCGCGGTACTTTGCTCCGGCGATGAGAGCGCCCATGTCGAGCGCCATCAGCTTCTTGTCCTTCAGGCTCTCCGGCACGTCACCGTTGACGATACGCAACGCCAGACCTTCGACGATGGCGGTCTTGCCGACGCCGGGTTCGCCGATGAGCACGGGGTTGTTCTTGGTTCGCCGGCTCAGGACCTGGATCGTGCGGCGGATCTCCTCGTCGCGGCCGATCACCGGATCGAGTTTGCCGTCCCGCGCCGCGGCGGTCAGATCGCGAGCGTATTTCTTCAGCGCGTCGTACTGGTTCTCGGCCGAAGCGCTGTCGGCGGTGCGGCCCTTGCGGATCGCCTCGATCGCGGCATTCAGCCCGGCGGGGGTGACGCCGGCGTTCGCCAGGATCTTGCCCGCCTCGCTCTCCTTGTCGAGAGCGACGGCGAGGAGCAGGCGCTCCACCGTGACGTAGCTGTCGCCGGCCTTCTCGGCGATGGTCTCGGCCTGTTCGAAGAGACGGGCGGTGGCCGGCGCCAGATAGAGCTGGCCGGCGCCGCCGGAGACTTTCGGCAGCTTGTCGAGCGCCCGGTCGGTGGCGGCGAGCACCTCGCGCGAACGACCGCCGGCGCGGTCGATGAGACCGCTGGCGAGGCCCTGATCATCCTCGAGCAGTTCCTTGAGGACATGTTCCGGGGTGAACTGCTGGTGGCCGCGCGACAGCGCCCGGGTCTGCGCCGACTGGAGGAAGCCGCGGGCGCGCTCGGTGAATTTCTCGAGATTCATGTCGTCCCTCCTGGCCCGTCGCGTCTTCCGCCCATCCTGGCACGGCTCGCGGCGTCTCGGGATATGTCGATGAGGTTTCCGGTCCCCGTCATGGGCGGCCGGCGTCACCCCGTTCGGAACGGATATGGGAGCGGCTCACACGCCTGTGAAGGGGCGGACGGCGAGCCGGGGGGAAAATCGTCGGTGCGGCGGATCGATCGCCCAAGCGGCGCTGTGCCTGCGACGACGCCCGCCCACGGCGGCGCCCTGTCCGCTTGACCGAACCCCCGCCCGGCCGTACCGCTCGTCGAACCGTTCGCCGGAGACCACCCGATGCCCGCCGTCGTCACCGCCCTCTACCGCTATCCCGTCAAAGGTTTTTCCCCCGATACCCTCGCTTCGGTCGACCTCGTCGCCGGCGAGACGATCCCCTTCGATCGCGCCTTCGCGGTGGAGAACGGCCCCTCGGGCTTCGACCCGGCCGAACCGAAGCATCTGCCGAAGATGCTGTTCTTCTGCCTGATGAAGAACCCCTCGCTCGCCGAGGTCACCACCCGCTTCGACGCGGCGACGCAGCGCTTCGTCGTCGCCGAACGCGACGGGCGGCTGATCTTCGACGGCAGCTTGGCGACGGACGCAGGACGGGCGGCGCTCGCCGCCTTCGTCGGGCGACGCTTCCCCGACGAGGTGCGCGGCACGCCGCGGACCCTGGTCTCGCCCGGCCATTCCTTCTCCGACGTCGCCAAGAAGGTGCTGCATCTCGTCAACCTCGAGACACTGCGGGCGCTCGAGGCGAAGCTCGGCGCTCCCCTCGATCCGATCCGCTTCCGCCCCAACCTCGTCGTCGATCGGCTGCCCGCCTTCGCCGAACTCGATTGGCCGGCTCGGCGACCGGTGGCGATCGGCGGTGTCCCGTTCGAAATGGTCAAGCGCACCGAACGGTGCGCCGCCACCCGGGTCGATCCCGCCCTCGGCGTGCGCGATCTCGATGTCCCACGTCTCCTGATGGAGACCCTCGGCCACACCGACTGCGGCGTCTACCTGCGTAGCCTCGCCGATGGGCGAATCGCGGTCGGCGACACGCTCGACGTCTGACCTGCCGGCAAACGAAGAGGCCCGGACGGGGCGACCGTCCGGGCCTCTCGGCGTTTCGAATGGGAGGGCCGATCAGTCCTCGGCCCCCGCCGGTGCGGCTTCGCCCGCCCCTTCGGCGCCGGTGAACTCCGGCCGACGGCCACGTCCACGTCCACCCCGGGTACGGCGACGCGGACCTTCGCCCTCGCCCTCGGTGCTCTCCGGCGCGGCGGGAGCCGGCGCGACGGCGGCGGAAAGACGCGGCGGGGCGGCGGTCAGGAAGGCCGGCAGTGCGTCGAGCCGGCTCTCGTCGGTCTCTTCGCGCGCCCCGGCCTCGGAACGCCCGGCCTCGCGCGGCTCGCGGTCGAACCGACCCTCGCCACGCGGATGGCGCTCGCGCTGCGGACGACCACCTTCACCGCGATCGTTGCCACGGAACTCACCGCGTTGACGCGGGAAGCGACCACGGCCGCGGTCCTGGCGCCGCTCGTCGCCACGCTCGGCCACCACACGTTCCAAGGCCGAATCGTCGACGAAGGGCTGTGGTGCATCCGCCGGCATGTATCCGTCACCACCCTCGGCATCGATCGTCCGGCGGAACGGCGGACGGCCTTCGCCGCGCGGCTCGCGCCCGTCGCGCTGCCCCTCGGCGCGACCACCGTCGCCGTTGCCGTTGCCGTTGACCTCGCCGCCGCGGGGGCGGTTGTCGAAGCGGGTGTCGGCGTAGCTCTCCTCCGCCTCGTCCTCGTCCTCGTCGGTCTGGATGTCGGAGCGAACCACCGGCATCGGTTGCGGCATCGCGGCCTGGGCGGCGGCGATGATGCGGTAGTAGTGCTCGGCGTGCTGGAGATAGCTCTCCGCCAGGACCGGGTCGCCGCTCGATTGCGCATCGCGAGCCAGAGACACGTACTTTTCGGCGATGTGGAGCGCGGTTCCGCGGATCTTCACGTCGGGCCCGGTCGACTCATAGGTCCGGCTCAGCGGATTCGGGCCTTTGCGGCCGACATTGCCACCGCCGCCGCCGCCACCGCCACGACCCCGCATCCTCTTGTTGGAATTACCCTGTCTCATCCTGCTGCGATCTCGTCCGAGGAAAATACGCCGCCGGCGCCATCGCGACCGTCGGTTCGGCCCACCCCGGAGGGTCGGGCGCTCCATGCACTCCGGATCACCATCCGGAGCCATTGCCGATCGCCGGACAACCCGGCGACGAGGAATGGCTCCTCCCCTTGGAGCGTCTCACCCTGCGGCCGGTCCACCGGGCTCGACCCCACGACCGTCCCGACGACGACATCGCCGCACGAAACACCGGTCGCGACCGGGTCGGAACAGAACACACGGGGTTCGGGCTTCACGCGCCCATCGGGGTTCGGAAGACGGACCGAAGGAGCACCGGCTCGACCTCGGAAGGTCGTATCCGCCGACGTCGGACGATTTCTCGCCCCACGATCATCGTTCCGGCGGCACCGCCATTTCGGCACCCTCCGGTCGACCGCGCGTCGACACTCTGCTTCGGCGCTCGGAAACTATCGATTTCTCGGCGAATTTCCAAGGCTTATTTTGCGCCACCCGCCGTCGTCCCCTGCGATCTCGTACCTTCGACACCACGGCGCCCACTCACCACCCGGTCGCGCCCGGAAAGATCCTGCGTCACCGTCACCGCCTCGAACCCCGCGTCGGCCAGGATGGCGGCGACGGCGGCGGCCTGGCGCCAACCGATCTCCACGGCCAGGAGCCCCCCCGGCTTCAAGATCGGCGACGCCTGCGGCGCGATCGCCCGATAGGCGTCGAGCCCGTCGGTCCCGCCGTCGAGCGCCAGGCGGGGATCGTGGCTCCGCACCTCTCGATCGAGCGTGTCGATCTCGGCGGAGGCGATGTAGGGCGGATTGGAGACGATCGCATCGAAGGCGTCCGGCGCCAGCGCCGTCGCGTAGGAGGCACGGACGAACGTGGCGCGGTCGGCGACGCCGTAGGCCTCGGCGTTCGTCCGTGCCGTCTCCAGGGCTTCGGCCGAGAGGTCCGTCGCCACCGCCGTCGCACCCGGCCGTTCGGCGAGGATCGTCACCAGGATCGCCCCCGATCCCACCCCGAGATCGGCGAAGACGAAGCGTTCGTCGGCGGGAAATCGGCGGAGTATCACCTCGATCAGCGTCTCGGTGTCGGCCCGAGGCACCAGAGTCTCGGAGGTGAGCGCGAATGCGCGGCCGAAGAACTCGGCCGACCCGATGATACGCTGCACCGGTTCGCCGACGACCCGCCGCCGTGCCGCCGCCACCAGCCGCTCCGCCGCCTCGACCGCCACCGGTCGCCGCGCACCGACGGTCAACCCGGTGAGATCGAGCCCGAGGACCCGACCGACAAGGATACGCGCCTCGACGCTCGCCGCCTCGATCCCGGCGATGGCGAAGGTGTCGCGCAACGCCCGGACCGCCCCGCCGACGTCGAGCCCCGGCGCACCGAACCGGTCGAGCGGGTCGCCGTCGCTCATGTCGCCCCCTCCGCTGCCAGGAGCCGGAGCTGATGATCGGTGATGAGCGCATCGATGATCTCGTCGAGCGCCGAGCCGTCGAGCACCTGCGGCAACTTGTAGAGAGTGAGATCGATACGGTGATCGGTGACCCGCCCCTGGCCGAAATTGTAGGTACGGATGCGCTCGGAGCGGTCGCCCGAGCCGACCTGGGTGCGGCGATCCGCCGCGCGGGCTTCGTCGAGCCGCCGTCGTTCGATGTCGTAGAGCCGCGCGCGCAGCAGCAGCAGTGCCTTGGCGCGGTTCTGATGTTGCGAGCGTTCCTCCTGCACGGCGACGGCGATGCCGGTCGGCAGGTGGGTGACGCGCACCGCGCTGTCGGTCTTGTTGACGTGCTGGCCGCCGGCACCGGAGGCGCGGAACGTGTCGGTGACGAGATCGGCCTCGGCGATCTCGACATCGACCTCTTCCGCCTCGGGCAGCACCGCCACGGTGGCCGCCGAGGTGTGGATGCGCCCGCCCGATTCGGTGACCGGCACCCGCTGCACCCGGTGCACCCCGGATTCGAACTTCAACCGGCCGTAGACCCCCGACCCGGAGATCTCGGCGACGATCTCCTTGAAGCCGCCCATCTCGCCGTCCGAGGCCGAGATCACCTGCGTCTTCCAGCCGTGCGCCGCGGCGTGGCGCTCGTACATGCGGAAGAGGTCACCGGCGAAGAGCGCCGCCTCGTCGCCGCCGGTTCCCGCCCTGACCTCGAGGATCACCGACCGCGCATCGGCCGCATCCTTCGGCAGCAGCGCCACTCGCACGTCGCGTTCGAGGTCGTCGACCCGCGCCGCCAGATCGCCGCGCTCGCTCGCTGCCAGCACACGCACCTCGGTTTCGGTCGTCGGATCGGCCAGCAGTTGCTCGAGCCCGGCGAGATCCCTCTCTGCCGCCCTGAGCGCGACGATACGGGCGATGACCGGCTCGAGTTCGGCATGGTCGCGAGCGAGCCGGACGTAGTCACCACCCTCCGATCCCGCCGCCATGCGGGCCTCGAGCACGGCGAAACGATCGAGAACGGCATCGAGCTTGGCGGAGAGGGGCATCGGCGGCACCGGTTGAGAACGACGGATCGGACGGCCACACCCGGCGGCCGGATCGACGGGGTCGCTAGTGCTGGACCGGGATGCCCTGCTCCTCGGCGAAGGCGCGCAGCATGGTGCGGATGTCGTCGGTCGGCCGTCCCGCCTCGAGCCGTGGCAGCAACCGCGCCCGGAGCTTGGCGACGTCGAGCTCGAGCAGCATCGTCTTCACCGGGCCGACCGAGGACGACGCCATCGACAGCGAACGATAGCCGAGCCCGATCAGCGCCATCGCCTCGATCGGCTTGCCGGAGAGTTCACCGCACAACGTCAGCGGCACGTGGTGCTCGGTCGCCTTGTCCTGAATCAGCTTCAGCATCCGGAGGAACGGCCGCGACATCGGATCGTAACGCGAGGTCATCCGGTTGTTGCCACGGTCGGCCGCCATGGTGAACTGGAAGAGATCGTTGGAGCCGACCGAGGCGAAGTGAACCTTCGAGAACAGCTCGTCGAGCTGGAACAGCAACGACGGCACCTCGATCATCACCCCGAGCTTGATCGTCTCCGGCATTTCGTAGCCGACCCGCTTGAGGAAGTGTTTCTCCCGCTCGACCAGCGCCTGGGCGCGTTCGAACTCCGACACTTCGGTGATCATCGGGAACATCAGGCGCAGTTCCCGCCCGGCCGCCGCCTTCAAGAGGGCGCGCACCTGGATGCGCAACAGACCCGGACGGTCGAGGCCGATGCGGATCGCCCGCCAGCCCATCGCCGGGTTCTCCTCTTCCTCGAAGTTCTGCGCATAGGGCAGAACCTTGTCGCCACCGATGTCGAGCGAGCGGAAGGTGACCGGCTTGCCGCCGGCCGATTCCAGCACCTTGCGATAGAGCCCTTCCTGTTCGCCGATCCGCGGAAACGACGTGGCGACCATGAACTGCAGTTCGGTACGGAAGAGGCCTATGCCGGAGGCGCCCGAATCCTCGAGATGCGGCAGGTCGAGGAAGAGGCCGGAATTGAGCAGCAATTGGACGTGCTGGCCGTCCTTGGTCAACGACGGCCGCGACTTGAGGCGCCGATACTGCGCCTGCCGCCGCGCCCGGAATCGCACCTTCTCGGCGAAGGCGGCTTCGACGTCCGACGCCGGACGCAGGTACACGATGCCGATTTCGCCGTCGACGACGATCGCATCGCCGGTTTCCACCAGCGACACCACGCCGGGGATCTGCCCGACGATCGGCACGCCCATCGAGCGGGCGACGATCGAGATGTGGCTGGTCGCTGCGCCTTCTTCGAGCACCAGCCCCTTGATGCGATCGCGATCGTAGTCGAAGAGGTCGGCCGCCCCCATGTTGCGGGCGACGATCACCGCGTCCTTGGGCAGCACACCGGAGACCGGCCCGTGCGGCCGGCCCATCAACTCGCGGATGAGGCGGTTGGCCAACGCGTCGAAATCGTGCAGCCGCTCGCGCAAGTAAGGGTCGGTCTGCCGCAACATGCGGGCGCGGGTGTCCGACTGGACCTTCTCCACCGCCGCTTCCGCCGTCAGGCCGTTCTTGACGGCCTCCTCCATCTTGCGCACCCAGCCGCGGTCGTAGGCGAACATCCGGTAGGCTTCGAGCACGTCGCGATGTTCGCCGACCGGCTCGACGTCGGAGCGCTGCAACAGGTCGTCGACCGAGATGCGGAGCTTCTCGATCGCCGCATCGAGCCGGTTGAGTTCGCGCCGGGCATCGTCGGCGATGAGGTTGGAGACGACGACGCGTGGCTCGTGCAGCACCACGTGGCCGAGCCCGACGCCCTCGCCGAAGCCGATGCCCTGCATCTGCATCGCCCGCTTCAGGTCGAGCGACGATCCCGGCTTCAGGAGCGGCTCGAGGCCGCCGGCGGCGATCATCTCGGCGATGATCATCGCCGTGGTCTGGAGGACCTCGACCTCTTCTTCCTGATAGGTGCGGTGCGACTTGTTCTGGACGACCAGGACGCCGATGGTGCGGCCGGCACGCAGGATCGGCACGCCGAGGAAGGCGTTGAAGATTTCTTCGCCCGTCTCCGGCTTGTAGGCGAAGGACGGGTGCGACTGGGCATTGGGCAGGTTGAGGCAGCGCGCGTCGGCGGCGATCAGGCCGACCAGGCCCTCGCCCACCTTGAGCTGCGTCTGGTGCACCGCCTCACGCTTCAGGCCGATGGTGGCGGTCAGTTCGAGGACGTTGTCGGCGCGCAGCACATAGACCGAACAGACCTCGGCCACCATGTTGGCGGCGATCTGTTCGACGATCTTGTCGAGCCGATCCTGAGCGGCGATCGGCTCCGCCATCACCTCGCGCAGCCGTCGGAGCAGCAGACGTGGTGCGCCGAGTACTCCTCTCACCTCCGCTCCTCCCCGGTCACGACGGCGCGCGACCGCTTCGTCCGCCTGCGCGCTGGGCATTCGGTGCCGATGCCCGCCCCGCGGGCACCGGCCGTCCCTCAATGCTTATCGAGACCGTAGACCGAATGCAAAGTCCGAACCGCCAGTTCGGTGTAGGCGGCATCGATCAGCACCGAGATCTTGATCTCGGAGGTGGTGATGGCGCGGATGTTGATGCCCTTGGAGGCGAGCGCCTTGAAGGCCATGGCGGCGACGCCGGCATGGGAGCGCATGCCGATGCCGATCACCGAGACCTTGACCACGTCGGACGAGCTGTCGAGCGACGCCTCGCCGATCTCGGCGTGATGGGCCTCGAGCACCGCCCGAGCGCGAGCCTCGTCGGCCGCCGGCACGGTGAAGGTGATGTCGGTGGTGGCGCCGTCGGCGGTCGTGTTCTGCACGATCATGTCGACGTTGATGTTGGCGTCGGCCAAGGGGCCGAACACCGCCGAAGCGATGCCGGGCTTGTCGGCGACGCGGCGCAGCGAGATCTGCGCTTCGTCCTTGGAATAGGCGATCCCGGTGACGACCTGATTTTCCACGATCTCGTCCTCGTCGCAGATGAGCGTTCCCGGAGGGTTGCCGTTCGCGTCGACGCCGACGGTGTCGGGATCGTCGAAGCTCGAACGGACGAAGGTCCGGACCTTGTAGACCATGGCGAGCTCGACCGAGCGCACCTGGAGAACCTTGGCCCCGAGCGAGGCCATTTCCAACATCTCTTCGAACGCCACCTTCTCCAGCCGCCGCGCCTTGGGCACGATGCGCGGGTCGGTGGTGTAGACGCCGTCGACGTCGGTGTAGATGTCGCAGCGGTCGGCATGGATCGCCGCGGCGATCGCCACCGCCGAGGTGTCGGAACCGCCGCGGCCGAGAGTGGCGACGCGGCCGGTCGGGCCGATGCCCTGGAACCCGGCGATGACCGCGACCTCGCCCGTCTCCATCGAGGCGATCAGCTTCGAGCCGTCGATGTCCATGATGCGGGCCGAGCCGTGAGCCTCGTCGGTGACCAGCGGGATCTGCCACCCCTGCCAGGAGCGCGCCGCGATCCCCATCGACTGCAACACGATGGCGAGCAGACCCGAGGTCACCAGTTCGCCGGAGGCGACGACGGCGTCGTATTCCATCTGGTCGAAGAGGCCGCCCTTGGCCTCGCCCGATTTCGCCGCATCGTTGACGTGGGCGACCAGTTGGTTGGTGACCCCCGACATCGCCGAGACGACGACCGCCACCTGGTGGCCGGCCTTCACCTCGCGCGCGACATGGCGAGCGACGTTGCGGATGCGTTCGACATTGGCGACGGACGTACCGCCGAACTTCAGCACCAGACGGGCCATGCGACCTACTCAGCGAGCAGCGTGCCGACCGGAGCCGCTCGTCCTCTTGAATTGCGCTCGATCAGCGAAGATCGTTCGCGCGCCTGATTATAGGAAAGGGGCGATCGGTGCAATGTGAGCGGATCGTCGTATGGATGCCGAGGCGTCGATCACGAAGGTGACGGTGGAGGAGCTGCGAAAGGGGGTAATATCCCGCTCAAGGAGGTAATGAGATCGAGGTTATTACCCCATTAAATCCGCTATTACCTCTTTTGCCGGGGGCGCCCGCTTGCGCCAGCGTGCACCGCGTCCACGGCCGATCGCTTCGAGACGACCAGCGTCTCGTTCTGCCCGCAACACGTGCCGCACCATGTCCCACCCGACGGTCGGACAGCGCTCGTGCAACTCCGAGATCGAGAAGTCGCCGAACATCTGATCGACGGCCTGAAGAACGAGGTGGGTCTTCATCCCTCGACCTTCGCGCAACTCACCGACACCGCCGGCGAACTCGTCGTAGGCCGCCTTCACCACACCGAGGAAGTACGCCACCCACGGCATCGGATCGTGCGCGTTCTCATGCCACCCTTGCGACGACAGAAAGAGCGTCTCGTAATAGCTTTCCTTGGTCTGCTCGATGAGACGCTCCAGAGATACGTATCGAGCGACGTCATAATCTTCGCGATACAGAAGTAGAACGGTGAGAAGGCGCACCATTCGACCGTTCCCATCCGAGAAAGGGTGGATGCACAGGAAATCGAGGATGTAGAGCGCGACCAGAATCAAGGGGTCCACTTCGGTTGCCGCAGCCGCAGCGAACTCGCGATGCAGAATCGTCATCGCCTCGGCAGTCTGCCACGCCGGAGTGGGAACGAAGCGGATGAAAATACTGCCGTCCGAGTGCTTTTCGCTGATGACGTTGTCGCTGCGCTTCCATTCCCCGACGCCCCCCGTTCCCGAGAACTTGAAGAGATCGCGATGCAACTGGAGGAGAAGGTTCGGGCTGAAGTCCATGTAATCGTGCCGCTCGTGAATCAACCCGAGCATATTCCGGTAGCCGGCGATCTCACCTTCCGAACGACTGCCCGCCCGTGGATCTTCGTTGCGCTGCACGATCCGCTCGAGTGATGCGCGCGGGACGGTGATGCCCTCCAGCCGATTGGACGACTCGGTGCTTTCGATGATGGCCACCTGTCGCAGGTTCTCGAGAATCTCCGGAGCCCGCTCCTTGAAGAGATCCTGCTTGCCTTTGCCTTCACCGATAGCTCGGATCGTTGCGACCACTTCGTGTGTGAGCCGAAGTGAATCGAGAATTTCGGCAGCGAAGCTCGACACGAGGCACCTGTCGATGATGGCGTCGGGAGGGTGGAGCCGGAGAATAACCGATTACGCGAAATTGGCAAAATATTCCCGCAAAGGTGGTCTTGATGGCCATCTGCATCGACCGGCTGCCATCGTGGGCGCGGCTTCGATCGCATTGCCTTGACCCCACGATGGTACACGTATTCTCTGGCCCCGAAGAGAGAGGAAGCGATCGATGTCCATCCCCCACGCCCAGTCGACCGTCGATGCCGCCGAGATCGGCAACTTCGAGGCGATGGCGGCCGAATGGTGGGACCCGAACGGCCGCCTGCGTCCGCTGCACGACCTCAATCCCGTCCGCCTCGACTATCTCAAGCGCGAGATCTGCGCCCGCTTCGGCCGTGACGTCAGGGACAGCCGTGCCCTGGAGGGACTCGCCATCCTCGACATCGGCTGCGGCGGTGGACTTCTCACCGAGCCGCTGACGCGGATGGGGGCCACCATGGTCGGCGCCGATGCCGGCGCCGCCAATATCGCCGCGGCACGCGCCCACGCCGAGGCGCAGGGTCTCGCCATCGATTATCGCGCCACCACGGCGGAAGCCCTGGCCGCGGCGGGGGAGCGTTTCGACGTGGTGGTGGCGATGGAGATCGTCGAGCACGTCGCCGATCTGCCGCTGTTCCTGTGCGAGGTGGCGAAGATGGTGAAGCCCGGCGGCCTCCTCTTCCTCGCCACCATGAACCGCACGCTGAAGAGCTTCGCCCTCGCCATCGTCGGCGCCGAGTACATTCTGCGTTGGCTGCCGATCGGCACCCACGACTGGAAGAAATTCCTCACCCCGAAGGAACTGGAGCGGGCGGTGGAGGCGACCGGCCTCGCGGTGCTCGACGCCTGCGGCATGGTCTTCGACCCGTTCCGCGGCCGCTGGTCGCTCGCCGCCGGCGATCTCGACGTCAACTACCTGATGGTCGCCGAACGGGCGGCGTGAGGGACCCTGTCGCGCCGGCAGGTCTGATACCGAGTTCACGAAGTTTCGACCTGTTCGAAACTTCGTGAACGAAGGCG
>CALMFH010000270.1 GCA_937864925.1 uncultured Alphaproteobacteria bacterium
GCGAACGCCTGTTCGCCTCGCCGCGCGCCCGCCGCGTCGCGAAGGAAAAGGGCGTCGATCTGACGAAGGTTGCCGGCTCGGGTCCGCGCGGCCGCATCGTGCTCAAGGACGTCGAGGCCGCGAGCGCCGCCGGCACGGCGAAGGCCGGTACTCCTGTCGCCGCGTCCGCGCCCACCGCTGCGTCGAGTGCCGCCCCGGCCGCCGCCCCCGTGGCGCTGCCGAGCGGCCCATCGGAGGAGGCGATCCTGCGCATGTTCGAGCCGGGCAGCTACGAGGTCATCCCGCACGACGGCATGCGCAAGACCATCGCCAAGCGGCTGATGGAATCGAAGCTGACGGTGCCGCACTTCTACCTGACGGTCGACACCGAGCTCGACGCGCTGCTCGCCCTGCGCGAGCAGATCAACGCGGCGGCCCCGGTCAAGGACGGCAAGCCGGCCTACAAGGTCTCGGTCAACGACTTCGTCATCAAGGCGATGGCGGTGGCCCTCCAGCGCGTGCCGGACGCCAACGTCACCTGGACCGGTGACGCGATGCTGAAGCACAAGCACTCCGACGTCGGTGTCGCGGTGTCGATCCCGGGCGGGCTGATCACCCCGGTGGTGCGGAAGGCCGAGACCAAGACGTTGTCGGCGATCTCCAACGAGATGAAGGACTTCGCCGCTCGCGCCAAGGCCCGCAAGCTGAAGCCGGAGGAGTATCAGGGCGGGTCCACCGCCGTCTCCAATCTCGGCATGTTCGGCATCAAGGACTTCGCCGCGATCATCAACCCGCCGCACGCGACGATCCTGGCGGTCGGCGCCGGCGAGAAGCGGGTGGTGGTCAAGGGCGGGCAGCCCGCGGTCGCCACCGTGATGACCGTGACGCTGTCGACCGACCACCGCGCGGTGGACGGGGCGCTCGGCGCGGAGTTCCTGACGGCGTTCAAGGCGCTGATCGAGAACCCGATGGGGATGCTGGTGTGAGGCCAAGTGGGTTGGTGTCTGCGTTTCGACGAAACGTGAGGCACGAGCCGGGGACTTCCTTCTCCCCTTGCGGGAGAAGGTGGCCGAAGGCCGGATGAGGGGGCTGGGCCTCTCATCTGGGGCCGCGTTCGATGGTTCGCCCGGATGCCGCTTCGCGGCACCCCCTCATCCGCCCCTTCGGGGCACCTTCTCCCGCGAGGGGAAAAGAGGGTGCCGGAGGAGACGGTCGAGGTGGTTCGTCGAAGTGGTGTGAGTTGCGGAACGGTGACGTTCACGTTATGATCTCGGGCATCGAGGGAGATGCTCTGCCCATGTCCGAGATCACCGACGTCGTGTTGCCGATCCTCCAGAAGATTCGGGCCGACATCGCCGGCCTCAAATCGGATGTGTCCGATCTGAAGGGTGACACGCAGGACAGCCGCGAGATTCTCGAGCGGATGCAGGGCTACGTCACTTTCACGGTCGGCCTCCACGGTGAAAACCGGGCCGATATTCAGGGCGTATTGGCGGACATCGCCGACCTGAAGAGCCGGCTCGCAATCCTCGAGGCCCGCGTCTGAGAGCGGGACCTCGGCGAGCGAGGTCCCTCATGTCTCACTACGACGTCATCGTCATCGGCGCCGGTCCCGGCGGGTACGTCACCGCCATCCGGGCGGCACAGCTCGGGTTCAAGACGGCGATCGTCGAGGCCAAGCACCTCGGCGGCATCTGCCTCAACTGGGGCTGCATCCCGACCAAGGCGCTGCTGCGCTCGGCCGAGATCTTCCAGTTCATGAAACACGCTGCCGCCTTCGGCCTGAAGGTCGACAACCCGACCTTCGACCTCGAGGCGATCGTCAAGCGCTCGCGCGGGGTCTCCGGCCAGCTCGCCACCGGCGTCGGCTTCCTCCTGAAGAAGAACAAGGTCGACGTGATCTGGGGCAAGGCGATCCTCACCGCTCCCGGCCGGATCGTCGTCACCGGCACCGACGGAGCACCGAAGGGGGCGCTCGGCGGCGGCGAATACGCGGCGAAGCACATCATTCTGGCGACCGGCGCCCGCCCGCGCGTCCTCCCCGGGCTCGAGCCCGACGGCAAGCTCGTCTGGACCTATTTCGACGCGATGGTGCCGAAGACCCTGCCGAAGACCATGCTGGTGGTCGGCTCGGGCGCCATCGGCATCGAGTTCGCGAGCTTCTACAACGCCCTCGGCGTCGACGTGACGGTGGTCGAGGTGCTGGGTCGGGTGCTGCCGGTCGAGGACGCGGAGATCTCCGCCATCGCCAAGAAGAGCTTCGAGAAGCTCGGCCTGAAGATCCACGTCGGCACCAAGGTCGCCGGCCTCGTCCGCCATGCCGACAGCGTCACCGCGACGCTCGAGGACAAGGCCGGGGTGCGCCGCGAGGTGATCGTCGATCGGGTGATCTCGGCCGTCGGCGTCGTCGGCAACGTCGAGAACCTCGGACTGGAGAAGCTGGGGGTGAAGACCGATCGCGGCTGCGTCGTCATCGACGCGTACGGCCGTTCGTCCGTGCCCGGCATCTACGCGATCGGCGACGTCGCCGGCCCGCCGATGCTCGCTCACAAGGGTGAGCACGAGGGCATCATCTGCGTCGAGGCCATCGCCGGTAAGCACCCGCATCCGATGGACAAGCTCAAGATCCCGGCCTGCACCTATTCGCAGCCGCAGGTCTCGTCGGTCGGTTACACCGAGGCCAAGGCCAAGGAGGCGGGCTTCGAGGTCAAGGTCGGGCGCTTCCCCTTCATCGGCAACGGCAAGGCGATCGCGCTCGGCGAGCCGGAGGGTATGCTCAAGGTCGTCTTCGACAAGAAGACCGGCCGGCTGCTCGGTGCCCACATGATCGGCGCGGAAGTGACCGAGCTGATCCAGGGCTATGTCGTGGCGATGAACCTCGAGACCACCGAGGAAGAGCTGATCCACACGGTCTTCCCGCATCCGACCTTGTCGGAAATGATGCACGAGGCGGTGCTCGACTCGGAAGGCCGCGCCATCCATATCTGAGGCCGACCGTGGCGCCGGAGCGATCCCGTGCCCGACCGGTTGGCGGAGGAGAGGTTCGATGAGCGGGACAGGGGCGAGCGACACCGGGACGGCGACGGCGGGTTCGAACCGGCGCAGTCGGATCGTCCTCGTCGCCATCCTCGCGGTGGCGGCGATCGTTCTCGCCGCGCCGCCGTTGCTCAGGGCCTGGCTCGAAAGCGATCTGTGCCCGTCGGAGGTGACGACGCACGGCTTCACCGGCAAGGTCGGACGTTGGGAAGTCGCCCGTTCGGACTGCGGCGCCGGTCGTATCGTCCACCAACTGCGCATCGTCCCGCCCAAGGGGTGGTCGGTGATGGTCTACGAGGTCGAGAACGGTCCGCTGCCGGTGTCGTGGACCCAGGTCGGTTTCGTCGGCCGCCTCGAACTCGATCGTCCGCTCGTCGGTGAGACGGCCACGGTGATCGAGATGCCGCTGGATGCCAAAGGGCGGCCGAAGGCGCCGCTGCTGGTGCGCGACGGACGGCGGGTGACGGCGGCTCCCTGAATCGGTCGCCGCCTTGCCCGCCCGACCGCACGCCTGTATCAACCCGAGAAGCCGCCGCGCGCGGTCGGTAGGAGATCGGTCGTTGGTCAACGTGATCGATACGCTCGAGGGCAAGCGCCCCGCCGGCGAAAAGCTCCGTCATCCGGAGAAGGCCCATCGGCCGGATCAGCCGATCGCCCGCAAGCCGGCCTGGATCCGCGTCAAGGCGCCGGGATCGCCGGTCTATGTCGAGACGCAGAAGATCGTCCGCGACAACAAGCTGGTCACGGTGTGCGAGGAGGCGAGTTGCCCCAACATCGGCGAGTGTTGGTCGAAGAAACATTCGACCTTCATGATCATGGGCGAGACCTGTACCCGCGCCTGCGCCTTCTGCAACGTCGCCACCGGCAAGCCGAACCCGCTCGACGAGGCGGAGCCGGAGAACGTGGCGATCGCGGTGGAGAAGCTCGGGCTCTCCCACGTGGTGGTGACGTCGGTCGATCGCGACGACCTCGACGACGGCGGCGCCGAACACTTCGCCCGCACCATCCGGGCCATCCGCGCCCGCTCGCCGAAGACCACCATCGAGGTGCTGACGCCGGACTTCCTGAGGAAGGACGGGGCGCTCGAGGTGGTGGTGGCGGCGAAGCCCGACGTCTTCAACCACAATCTCGAAACGGTGCCGGGCAACTATCTGAAGATCCGTCCCGGCGCCCGCTACTTCCACTCGGTGCGGCTCCTGCAGCGGGTCAAGGAGCTCGACCCGGAGATCTTCACCAAGTCCGGCATCATGGTCGGCCTCGGCGAGGAGCGCGAGGAAGTGCTGCAGCTGATGGACGACCTGCGCTCGGCCGACGTCGATTTCATCACCATCGGCCAGTACCTCCAGCCGACTCGGAAGCACCATCCGGTGGTGGGCTTCGTCACGCCCGACGAGTTCAAGAGTTACGAGACGGTGGCCTACGCCAAGGGCTTCCTGATGGTGTCGGCGAGCCCGCTCACCCGCTCGTCGCACCACGCCGGCGAAGATTTCGAGCGCCTGCGCGCGGCGCGCGCGGCGAAGCGCGGCGGTTGACGGGGGAGGGGGCATGCCCGCGTTCGAATCCACGAAACGGGTACCCCACTCGGCGGCGAACATGTTCGACCTCGTCGCCGACGCGGAGAAATATCCGCGCTTTCTGCCGCTGTGCGAGGCGCTGCACATCCGCGGTCGCCAGACCATGGGCGACGGCCGCGAGATCCTGGTCGCCGACATGACGGTGGCCTTCAAGCCGGTGCGCGAGACCTATACGTCGCGAGTGATCCTCGATCGGGCGCACAATCGCATCGACGTCGCCTATCTCGACGGCCCCTTCGAGCATCTCGACAACCGCTGGACCTTCCGCGACCTCGGCGACGGCTCCTGCGAAGTCGATTTCTTCATCGACTACCGCTTCAAGAACCGCACCCTCGGCGCCCTGATGGGGGCGATGTTCGACAAGGCCTTCCACAAGTTCTCGGAAGCCTTCGCAAAGCGGGCGGACGAGGTGTACGGGGTGCGGGCGTGAGTCGGCGCCGGGGGCGCTAGGAGCCGACTTCGGCAATCCGTCGCGGCTCTTCGAGGCTGACCTGTTCCCTCAGGAACATCCCGAGGCGATCGACGTCGTGGACGAGCACGCTACGGCCCTCGATCGTCACAAGCCCGGCGTCGGTCAGTTCCTTGAAATAGCGCGACAGCGTCTCCGGCCGGAGATTGAGATGGGCGGCGACCATGTTCTTGCTCATCGTCAGCTCGACGCGGGCGGTACGCAGGCAGTTCGCCGGCAGGAGCTGCATCAGATAGCTGACCAGTCGCGCCGCCGGCGGCTGCAGCGAGAAGGCCTCGATGTCGCCGACGAGGCTGCGCACCCGGACGGCGAGGCTCCCCAGCATCCGCAGCGCGAAACGGCTGTCGTGTTCGATCAGGGTGACGATCGCCTCGCGCGGGACGTAGAGATAGAGCGAGTCCTCGAGCGCCTGGACGTTGAGAAAATAGGGTTGGCCGTTGAACATGGTGATGTCGCCGAAGCACTCGCCCGGCCCGATGAACTGGATCGGCTTGTCGACGCCTTTCCAGGACACCAGCGACATCTTCACCTTGCCGTAGACGAGGATGTTGAAGCCGTCGCAGGGATCGCCCTGGCGGTAGATGAGCCGCTTGCGCGAGACGTAGACGCGCCGCACCGATCGCGACAGGGCGTCGAGTTCCGCCTCGCTCGCCTGCCGGAACAGCGGGATCCTGCTCAGCATCTGTACGATGGAAAGCTGGTCCGACCGCGCCATCGTCGCGTTTCTCCCCTCCGCTGAACCTCTCGGATCCGGGCCACCGGATCCACCGGCCGTATTTCCAGGGGCGTCGGACGCCTCCTTCCGCTGCCCGGGTGGACGCGACCACCGCCGCTGTCTTCGGCTGCGATGTCGTCGTCGGCGAGGGTCGAGCTTGCCGACACGGTTCGCGGCGGCAAGCGACAGTTTGGCGGTGAACAACCCCGGAGCGCGCCGAGACGGCGGCTCCGGGGCGATGTCGGTGCTGGTCTCGATCAGATGTCCATCCAGACCGCGTCTTCGCCGGATTCGATGACGCCCGCGGGCGCCGTCGGCATCTTGCCGGCGAGGGTGTCGGCGACGACGCGACGCTTGATCGCCTCGAGTTCACCGGCGTCCTTGAGGCGCGACACCAGGATCACCTGACCGACCGGTCCGCCGAGGCGGATCTTGACCTCGCAGTCGACGCCGTAGTTGGCCTTGATCGCAGCGGCCCGGCGCTTGAAGTAATCCAGCGCTTCACCCTGCTTGCCGCTGACGGGATTTCCGGTGCGCGTATAGACGATCGACATGGGCTTCCTCCTCTTATCGTTGATCTTGCTCTTCTGCTCGTCGATCGGCTGGAAGACGTCCGCGCTGCGGATGTATCCACGAAGAACGAGCGTCTACTCGGCCGACGGTGCTCGCCGGCGGGAGAAATATCCGTCGACGGCGGAGCGGGCGGAAACCGGGGAGCATGATCTCGATCAAGGAATCTTCAAAAAATTTCGCCGTGCGGGGCAGGCGGGCGCGCCGGCCGGCCGATCGGCGACGGGGCGGGGGGCGGCGGCGAGAACTTGACAATCCCTCCCGCCCCGACTAAGTCCGCCGCCATTCCACACGCGTGGGCAGGGCGCTCGGTTCCGGGGCAATCCTCGGGATCGTCAAGCGTCCTACCGGTGTTTCCGGCGACGGAACCTCAATCCCACGCGGAGGTCCAACCGGTAGAACAGGAGTCACGGGTCATGTCCTTGCCCGATTTCACCATGCGTCAGCTGCTCGAGGCCGGCGTCCACTTCGGCCATCAGAAGCACCGCTGGAACCCGAAGATGGCCGAGTTCATCTTCGGCACCCGCAACAACATCCACATCATCGACCTCGCCCAGACCGTGCCGCTGCTGCACCAGGCGCTGAAGGCGGTCTCCGACACGGTGGCCAAGGGCGGCCGCGTGCTGATCGTCGGCACCAAGCGCCAGGCCCAGGAGCCGGTCGCCGATGCGGCCCGCCGTTCGGCCCAGTACTTCGTCAACGCCCGTTGGCTCGGCGGTATGCTGACCAACTGGAAGACCATCTCCAACTCGATCCAGCGCCTGCGCAAGATCGACGAGATGCTCGGCGGCGAGGCGGCGAACCTGATCACCAAGAAGGAGCGCCTGACCCTCGATCGCGAGCGTCAGAAGCTCGATCGCTCGCTCGGCGGCATCAAGGACATGGGCGGCCTGCCGGATCTGGTGTTCGTCATCGACACCAATCGCGAGTCGCTCGCCATCCAGGAAGCCAAGCGTCTCGGCATCCCGGTCGCGGCGATCCTCGATTCCAACTGCGATCCGGACGGCATCACCTATCCGATCCCGGGCAACGACGACGCCGGCCG
>CALMFH010000271.1 GCA_937864925.1 uncultured Alphaproteobacteria bacterium
GAGCCCTCCTCGACGCCGGAGCCCATGGCGGTGGCGCCGATGTCCTCGGGCTTGACGTGGGCGAGGTCGTGGCGGGCGAGGTAGCTCACCGCCAGTTCGCGGAAGACGTAGTCGAGGATCGAGGTGGCGTTCTTGATCGCCTCGTTGCCCATCACCATGCCCGCCGGTTCGAAGCGGGTGAAGGTGAAGGCGTCGACGTATTCCTCCAGCGGCACGCCGTACTGCAGGCCGAGCGACACCGCGATGGCGAAGTTGTTCATCAGCGAGCGGAAGGCGGCGCCTTCCTTGTGCATGTCGATGAAGATCTCGCCGATGCGGCCGTCGTCGTATTCGCCGGTGCGCAGGTAGACCTTGTGGCCGCCGACGATCGCCTTCTGGGTGTAGCCCTTGCGGCGATTGGGGAGCTTCTCGCGCGACCGGGTGACGCGCTCGATGATCCGCTCGACGATCCGCTCGGCCGCCACCGCGGCGCGCACCTGCGCCGGCTCGGTCGCCCGCATCGCCTCGATCGCCTCTTCCGCCTCGTCCTCGTCGTCGGCGACGAGCTGGGAGTTCAGCGGCTGCGACAGCTTCGAGCCGTCGCGGTAGAGGGCGTTGGCCTTGAGCGCCAGCCGCCAGGACAGCAGGTAGGCGTTCTTGCAGTCCTCGACGGTGGCCTCGTTGGGCATGTTGATGGTCTTGGAGATCGCCCCCGAGATGAACGGCTGGGCCGCCGCCATCATGCGGATGTGGCTCTCGACCGAGAGGAAGCGCTTACCCGTGCGTCCGCAGGGGTTGGCGCAGTCGAACACCGGCAGGTGTTCGGCCTTGAGGAACGGCGCGCCCTCGACCGTCATGGCGCCGCAGACGTGGATGTTGGCGGCCTCGATCTCGGCCTTGGTGAAGCCGAGCGCCGGCAGCATCTCGAAGGCCGGGTCGGCGAGCTGTTCGGCGGTGAAGCCGAGCGCCTTGGTGCAGAACTCCTCGCCGAGCGTCCACTTGTTGAAGACGAACTTGATGTCGAAAGCCGACTTCAGGCCGGCCGCGACCTTGGCCAGCGCCTCGTCGCCGAAGCCGCGGGCACGCAGCGTGGTCGGGTTGATGCCCGGCGCCTGATCGAGCGAGCCGTGGCCGACGGCATAGGCCTCGATCTCGGCGATCTCGCTCTCCCGGTAGCCGAGGACGCGCAGCGCACTGTCGACCGACTGGTTGATGATCTTGAAGTAGCCGCCACCGGCCAGCTTCTTGAACTTCACCAGGGCGAAGTCGGGCTCGATGCCGGTGGTGTCGCAATCCATGACGAGGCCGATGGTGCCGGTGGGCGCCACCACCGAGACCTGGGCGTTGCGATAGCCGAACTTCTCGCCGAGCCTCTCGGCCTCGTCCCAGGCGCGGGTCGCGGCGGCGATCAGGCCGGGGGTCGGGCAGGAGGCGTGGTCGAGCGGCACCGGGGCGATCGACAGCTTCTCGTAGCCGCTCGCCTCGCCATGGGCGGCGCGGCGGTGGTTGCGGATGACCCGCAACATCTCTCCGGCATTCTTCGTGTAGCCGGGGAAGGGCCCGAGCTCCTTGGCCATCTCGGCCGAGGTGGCATAGGCGACGCCGGTCATCACCGCCGAGAGCGCGCCGCAGATCGAGCGACCCTCCGGGCTGTCGTAGGGGATGCCGGAGGTCATCAACAGGCCGCCGATGTTGGCGTAGCCGAGCCCGAGGGTGCGGAACTCGTAGGAGAGCTCCGCGATCTCCTTCGACGGGAACTGCGCCATCAGCACCGAGATCTCGAGCACGATCGTCCACAGACGGCAGGTGTGTTCGTAGGCCGCGATGTCGAAGCCGTTGTCGGCGGTGCGATAGGGCAGCAGGTTGATCGAGGCGAGATTGCAGGCCGTGTCGTCGAGGAACATGTACTCGGAGCACGGATTGGAGGCGCGGATCTCACCGGACGCCGGGCAGGTGTGCCAGTCGTTGATGGTGGTGTGGAACTGGATGCCGGGATCGGCCGAGGCCCAGGCGGCGTGGCCGATGTCCTCCCACAGGGCGCGGGCGTCGATGGTCTTCTTCACCTTGCCGTCGGTGCGGCGGATGAGATCCCATGCGCCGCCGGTCTCGACGGCGCGCAGGAAGCCGTCGGTGACGCGCACCGAGTTGTTGGAGTTCTGGCCGGAGACGGTCAGATAGGCCTCCGAATCCCAATCGGTGTCGAAGATCGGGAACTCGATGTCCTTGTAGCCCTGGCGGGCGAACTGGATGACCCGCTTGATGTAGTTCTCCGGCACCGCCGCCTTCTTGGCGGCGCGGATCTCGCGCTTCAGTGCCGGGTTCTTGGTCGGATCGAAGCAGTCGTCGCCCGAGCCCTCGCAGTTGACGCAGGCCTTCATCACCGCCGAGAGATGCTTGGCGCAGGTCTTGGAACCGGTGACGAGTGCCGCTACCTTCTGCTCCTCGCGGACCTTCCAGTTGACGTAGTCCTCGATGTCCGGGTGGTCGACGTCGACGACGACCATCTTCGCGGCACGGCGGGTGGTGCCGCCCGACTTGATCGCACCGGCGGCGCGGTCGCCGATCTTGAGGAAACTCATCAGGCCGGACGAGCGGCCCCCGCCGGCGAGCTTCTCGCTCTCGCCGCGCAGGCGCGAGAAGTTCGAGCCGGTGCCGGAGCCGTACTTGAACAGGCGCGCTTCGCGCACCCACAGATCCATGATGCCGCCCTCGTTGACGAGGTCGTCGGCGACCGACTGGATGAAGCAGGCGTGCGGCTGCGGGTGCTCGTAGGCCGAGGCCGAGCGGACCAGCTCACCGGACTTGAAGTCGACGTAGAAATGACCCTGGCTCGGGCCGTCGATGCCGTAGGCCCAGTGCAGGCCGGTGTTGAACCACTGCGGGCTGTTGG
>CALMFH010000272.1 GCA_937864925.1 uncultured Alphaproteobacteria bacterium
CCGCGGCCGATCGAGCCGAAGCCGATCATCACGATGGGGCCGGTGATCTCGCCGTGGATCGGCCAGGTCGTCATTCTTCGTCACTCCGTGAAATGGGCGCCGAACGCCCGAAAACCCGTTGTGCCGCGCCGAATTCCGGATCGCCGCGCGGACGCGATCACAAATCAGAGGCAGGGCGGAAGGTCAACGGGAATCCGTGTCGGATTCCCGTCATTTTCCCGGAGTCGGCAGGGTGACGGCGGCGGGTGGCGACGGCGTTCGGCGCACCAGCGGCTGGTGGATGATCGCGAAGGAGAGGACGATCACCGCCACGGTCATCCCCAGCGCCCCGGTGAAGCCGGAGAGGAAGCCGGGGGCGACCTCGAGACGCAGGTAGCGCGCCAGCACCAGCCGTGCCTTGACCACTGCGACGATGCCGATCACCGCCAGCCAGATCGCGCCGAGGCGAGTCGGGTGGACGACGTCGCCCGACACCGCGAGGGCCAGGGTGAGACCCATCAGGAGGCCCCAGGTGAGGACGAGGTGTCGGGTCTCGGGATGCACGGGCCGACCTCCTCAGCGCAGCAGATAGAGGGTGGGGAAGACCACGACCCAGACCAGATCGACCATGTGCCAGAAGGCGGTGCCGGTTTCGACGTGTTCGAGGTCGTCGAAGACCATGACGATGCCGAGGATCAGGATGCCGAAGACCACGTGCAGGGCGTGGAACCCGGTGATCAGGAAATAGAGGGTGTGGAAGGTCGAGGTCTCGAGGCCGTTGCCGGCGGCGATCTCGGCGGCGTATTCGAAGGCCTTCACCACCAGGAAGATCGAGCCGATCGCCGCGGCGACGGCGAGAAGCCCGCGGGTGCGACCCCGTTCGTCGCGCCGCCGCGCCTCGGTGGCCAGCGCCGCGAAGAGACCGGAGGTGAGCAGCACCGCGGTGTTGATCGTTCCGGCCAGCCGATCGAGCCCATCCTGGGCGGCGGCGAAGCCCGCCGGGTCGAGGGCGCGGGCGCCGGCATAGCCGAGCAGCGCCGCGCCGAAGACCAACAGCTCGGCGGCGATCAAGAGCCACATCATCGGATTGCCCGGCAGGGTGTCGCCACGCGGACGAACCGCCGGAGGAGGCGTGGAGAGGTCGGTCACGGAAGTTCGATCGCCCGTCGATGTTTTGGAGACCATGCCACTCCGGCCATCCCGGCGACTTGACCGATGTCGAGTGGCGAGAGGTTTCCGTCGGGCGCCAGCGAGCGCGGCGACGGCGACGGTGCCGTCATCCTTCCTCTTCGTCGTGCCCCTGCCGGCGGACGACGTCTGCGAGTCGCGCGGCGCCGAAGCGATCGTGGGGGTCGAGCGCGGCGACCCGTTCCATCGCCTCGATGCCCTCGGTGAGATCGCCGAGGCGGGCCTTGCAGTAGCCCCAGGCGAGAAGCGACTGGAGGAAAAGGCGGGGTCCTTCCTCCAGTGTGTCGAAGGCAGCCGAACCCGGCTCGACCTGCCGCCAGTCTTCGGGCAGGGCGAGCGCGTGGGCGGCGTGAGCGATGGTCCAGGCGGCGTGCGGCAGGGCTTCGGCGAGGCGGGCGTTGTAGAAATAGAATTTGTAGGCGCCCATGCGCACGGCGAGATCGTCGGGGGCGAGGTGGAGGGCGGCGAGGATCGCGGCCTCCGAAGCCGCGGGCGCGGTGCGCGCGGCACGGGCGCCTTCGAGGAGGTCGAGGGGATCGGGCGGGTGGTCGCCGGTGTCGCTTTCTCGACTCACGCACGTCTCCTTGCTGACAAGCAACGTCGAATCGACCGATACGGAGCCGCACACGTGTCGACGCGGGTGAGAAGCAAAAGCGTTGCCAAGAGACATGTCGGCACTCAACGAGCCGATTGGAACTTCCAAGCTCGACCCTCACCAAATTGGAAGGTCCACATTCGGACGCTGATTTCTTCGGATTGACCGGAGGGCTGAAATGACTGTCTTGATCGATATCCCAGCTAGGCACCCAAAACTGCGTGTGGATCATCTGTGATCTTCACGAGCCCATTTACATCTTTAAGTATTTCATTCATTTCATCTCTGAGATACTGATGATATGCGGCATCTCTAGGATAAGCGTCTGCGTAATCTCTCTGATATAGATTCGATATTATCTCTCTTACAACCAATTCATCCAAATATAAAGATCCGTCTATACGACGTATATTCTGATTTTCATTGGGAATTACAATTAATCTCTGCTCAGTTTTTTCGCGTCTCAATAATTTATGTTCCTCGACTGACATTGGGGTCAGTGCTGGAAATCTATATGACAGCATTATTCTATATATTTTATAGGTTGAGCCAAATTTTCGGTTAATATGATCTAGAGACTGAATGAATGTCGTCATTACTCCTTCGGCGCGTCTTCGGGCTGCTTGTTTTGGACCGAAGAATCGAAATTCCTCAAATTCACCGATTACGAATTTCCAATTATATCTATTCTTTCTTGCATGGGTTATAAGTTTTTCTATAATTTTCTGAACGATAAGCCCTCGCTCCAATTTGGCGTTCTTGTCTATAGCAAAATAGCTGATGAATATTAAACCAGTCTCCTGGTAAAATTGAAAGAATACATACCCCAATACATTTTTCCCTTGACGAGCGAAGAATAAAATATCTTTAGATTCACTTTTTAAAGCGTTATCTTTTGTTTCATCGATCCATTTTAGGATTTGATTGAACGAATCACTTCCATCTGGAAAGGCTTTTTCATGTAATTCACCCAATTTATACGAAGTTATCGCATCGCTCGTTATAAGTTTTCTTACGACGATTCTTTTATTAAAGAGAGAATCTAATATCCTGAAGAAGCCAGCCGACGATTTAGCGGTGAATTCGGCAATCTTCGCCGCTGCCGATGCCAAAGACAAAATTTGAAGCAGATCGGACATGGGGCGTTCGTCGGTTGTCTTCTGTGTTTCATCAACCTCTATCAGAAACTCACCAAATTTCAATCATAAGTTTTTATCTGGAAGTCGCTCGCGCCCTCGTGGAAGCGGTTCCGGCGCTTCTGTGAACAAGTTTCCGGCGCACCGTCGTCAACAGGGGGTGCCCGAAAGCTCCGCCATAGCTGCAGGCCTTCATGGGTTCGCGTCGGTGGCTTCCGGAACCAGTGCGTTCGGCCTCACGCCGCGGCGTCGATCGAATCCAGGTCGCCGGTCGCGTGGACCATGCCTTCGGCGCCGGCGAGGGCGTGGTCGGTGAGTTCCAACGCCAGGAAGCGGGCACGGTCGACCGGGCCGGGCAGGTCGAGGCCGGCGGTCGGGGCGGCGGAGAAACCGAAGCGGGCATACCAGGACGCATCGCCGACCAGCACGATCGCCCGATGGCCGAGACGGCGGGCGCGCTCGATCGCCACCCGCATCAACGCGCCGCCGACGCCGAGGGAACGTGCCTCGGCCGCGACCGCGATCGGGCCGAGCATCAGCCCGGCGCCGGCGGTGCCGAGGTCGACGTGCCACAGCCGCACCGTGCCGAGGAGACGGCCGTCGGCCCCCTCGGCAGCCAACGCCAGCGCGTCGGCCGGCAGGCGACCCTCGCGCAGGCGTTCGCTGGTCTTGGCGAAGCGGCTCGGGCCGAAGGCGGCATCGAGCAGCCGCTCGCGCGCCGCGACGTCGGTCGCGCGCTCGTCGCGAACGAGGAAGGCCGGAGCGGCGAGAGCGGTGAGGTGCGCGACGGTCATGGCCGAGGTCCTCGCATCGAGCGGACGACGACCCTCGTGCCGGGAGAGCCGGCCGGTCGGGAGCGGTGGATCGGGGGAACGCCGGCCCGGACCTCTTCCGGGGCGGCCGACGCCGGCTCCGGAGGGCCGGCGGGTCGGATCGGGCGGCGCGGCGGGCCGAGGCAGATCAGATGACGTAGCTCTTCAGCGGCTGGAAGCCGTTGAATGCCACCGCCGAATAGGTGGTGGTGTAGGCACCGGTACCTTCGATCAGCACCTCGTCGCCGATCTCGAGGCTGATCGGCAGGAAGTACGGCGTCTTCTCGTAGAGGACGTCGGCGCTGTCGCAGGTCGGGCCGGCGAGGACGCAGGCGCCCATGGCGTCGTGATCACGGTCGGTGCGGATCGGGTAGCGGATCGCCTCGTCCATGGTCTCGGCGAGACCGCCGAACTTGCCGATGTCGAGGTAGACCCAGCGCACCTCGTCGTCGTCGCTCTTCTTGGAGACGAGCACGACCTCGGACTTGATGATGCCGGCCTCGCCGACCATGCCGCGGCCCGGCTCGATGATGGTCTCGGGCGTGTGGTTGCCGAAGTGGGTGAGGATGGCGTCGGAGATGGCCTGGGCGTAGGCCTGCACCGCCGGCACTTCCCTCAGATACCTGGTCGGGAAACCACCGCCGAGATTGACCATGCGCAGCGTGATGCCGCGCTCGCCCATCTCGCGGAAGATCCACGCGGCGGAGGCCACGGCGGCGTCCCAGGCGCCGGTGTCGCGCTGCTGCGAGCCGACGTGGAAGGACACGCCGTAGGCGTCGAGACCGAGACGGTGGGCATGCTCGAGGATGCGCGGCGCCATCTGCGGGTCGCAGCCGAACTTGCGCGACAACGGCCATTCGGCGCCGGCGCCGTCGGAGAGGATGCGGCAGAACACCTGCGAACCGGGCGCGGCGCGGGCGACCTTGTCGACCTCGGCCTCGCAGTCCACCGCATAGAGGCGGACGCCGAGCTCGAAGGCGCGGGCGATGTCGCGCTCCTTCTTGATGGTGTTGCCGAAGGAGATGCGCTCGGGCGAGGCGCCGGCGGCGAGCGCCATCTCGACCTCGGCGACGGAAGCGGTGTCGAAGCACGAACCGAGTTCGGCGAGGAGGGCGAGCACCTCCGGCGCCGGGTTGGCCTTGACCGCATAAAAGACGCGGGTGTCCGGCATGGCCTTGGCGAAGGACATGTACTTCTCGCGCACGACGTCGAGGTCGACCACCAGGCAGGGACCGTCGGGACGGCGGGTGCGGAGGAATTCGCGGATACGTTCGGTCATGGTCGGTCCCTCCCCGGGAGCCAGAAGGCGCAGACGGTGCCGACATCGTCGTCGGCGTTCGGTCATCCCCGCGTCGGACCGGATGGTCCTCCCCGGGCGTTTCCTCGGTGCGGCTCGGCGACGAGATGCACGAAGGTGTTCGGGGAGCGCTTCACCGACGGCGACCGCTTTGGAGACGGTCGTGCGCCGGAGATACGCACCCGATGAGCCGGCTCATCACCGACCCGAACCCGCGAACGAGGGCGCGGACCCCTGTCCGGAACCGAGGACGTGAGATCACGACCGCGGTGGCGGACTTTGCTGCCATGGCTTGGATGGGAGATCCCGTCCGCACGCCGGCAAGGAAGTAGTTGCCTCTTCAGTAACCCCGGCCTTTGGACGAGCCGGCAGAGACCAAAAAAGCCCTCTACGTCGTTGCTTCAAGCCACGTTCCCCGTGTGAGACACGAGGTGCGCCGGTTCAGATCTCCGGCTGCCGGTTGCCCCGGCGGGTCCGAGCCTCTTGTCTCGGATGGTCCACCGACCGGCACGCGGCCACAGGCACGTGCGAATTTGGGCAAGCGCGATATAGGGTCATTCGCCCCGTGACACAAGTGAAAA
>CALMFH010000273.1 GCA_937864925.1 uncultured Alphaproteobacteria bacterium
GACATCGTCGACAGCGCCCATTCGATGATGGGCCGGCTCGACGAGGCGTCGAAGCGGGTCGACGGCATCCTCGCCAAGATCGATGCGATCGCCGGCTCCGACGAGGGCAAGGGTGTGGTCAAACAGGCCGCCGGCTTCCTCGACGAGGCGACCGCCGCGGCGAAGAGCATCAAGGAAACGGCGCAGACCTTCCAGGCGCGGGCCGACGAGATCGCCGACGGGTTGGCGCGACTCACCGGCGCCGGGGTACGCGACCTGCGGGACTTCGTCGCCGAGGGTCGGCGCACGCTCGGCACCATCGATCGGGCGGTGTCGAACATCGATCGCGATCCGAAGCGGTTGATCTTCGGCGGCCAGGGCGGCAACGTGCCGGAGTATTCGGGGAACAGGCGATGACGGCGCGGGCGGGCGATCGACGGGGGAGGGCGGTGCGCCTCGCCGTGGCGGCCGGGCTCGGCGTCGTGCTCGCCGGCTGTTCGGCGGTGCTGCCGACGCCGACGGCCGACACCTATGATCTCTCGGTGCCGGAGGCGATCGGGTCGGCGAAAGGCCGGTCGCTGCAGATGCTGGTGCCGGAGCCGACCGCCGACCGAGCCTTCGACACCGACCGCATCGTGGTCAGGCCGAGCGCCACCGAGATCGCCTATTTCTCCGGAGCGCAGTGGACCGATCGGCTGCCGCGCCTCGTCCAGTCGCGGCTGGTCGGCAGTCTCGAGGCGTCGGGGCGGTTCCGCGCCGCCGGGCGGCCGGGACAGGGGCTCGCCATCGACCGGCAGATCGTCACCGAGATCCGCGCCTTCGACTACGAGGCGAGTGCGGCCCGCGTGGCGATCGTCCTGTCGGTGAAGCTGATGGACGACCGTTCCGGCCGGGTCCTGGCGACGCGAGTGTTCCGCGCCGAAGAGCCTTCCGCCGACAGCGCCAAGGCGGCGGTCGCCGCCTTCGATCGGGCGCAGCGCCGCCTTTTCGCCGAGATCGTCGCCTGGGCCGGCCGCGGCGGGTGATCGGTCGGCCGAGGTGGTCGCCGAGTGTGTCTCACTGCGCCGACGGCTCCACGGCCCACGGCACCCCGCTCCCAACGCGAACGGCCGCCCCGAAGGGCGGCCGTCGCATTTCCGGAGCGCTCGCGCCGCGGGCCTCAGTCGAGCCGGCCGCTGGCGTGGGCGAGGAGGGTGTAGACCTTGCCGGTGTCGGAGGCGAGGTAGTTGCGCGCCGCGTCGGGGTCGCGCGACGAGCGCGAGGCTTCGCCGAGCAGGCTCTCGAAGTCGGCGACGTAGCGGTCGACCGCGGCGCGGAACTCGGTGTCGCGCTGGTACTTGCGACGGATCTCCTCGAAGGTCTGCTGGCCCTGCAGGGTGTAGAGCCGGCGCGAGAAGACGTTGCGCTCGCCGTGACGCCAGCGATCCCACAGATCGGTGAAGGCCTCGTCGTCGATCGCCCGGGCGATGTCGCCGGAGAGTGCACCGAGCTTGTCGACGACCCCGGCGGTGGCGCGGGTGTAGCGCGGCGCCGGCGCCGGCGGCTCTTCGTCGCGCGAGGCACGACGCAGCAGGTCCGACATCCAGCCGCCGCGGGCGGGCTCGTGCGGCTCCTCGCGCGGGGCGGCGGGGGCCTCGCGATAGGTGCCGTAGGCCGGGGCGGTCGGGGCCGGACGACGCGGTTCGACGAAGGCGACCGCCGGCTCGGCGGCGGCCGGGGCGGCAGCCGCGGCCGGCTGAGCCCGGCGCGGCGCCTCGTAACGCGGGGCGTTCTCGACCGAGGCGGCACGGGTGCCGCTGGCGCGGGAGACGTCGAGATTGGCGGTCTGACGGCCGACCAGGGCGGAGAGATCGGCGAGCGCCTTCAACTGGTCGGTGACGACACGACGCAACTGGGCGGTCGATTCCTCCGTCTCCTTCGGCAGTTCGAGTACGCCGCGACGCAGCTCGGTGCGGGTCGCCTCGAGTTCGGTCTGCATGATGCGGGCGGCGTCGCGCATCTTGTCGGTCGCCTCGGCGAAGCGGCCGGTGGTCTCGGAGACGGCGCGGCTCATCTCGGCGATCATCGCCTCCTGGGCGGCGCGCAACGCCTCGGCCGAGCGCTGGCCTTCGGTGCCGGCGGTCTGACGCAGGGTGTCGAGCTGGCCCAGCACCCGGCGCACCGCCTCTTCCGCCGCGGTGGTGAGCGAGGCGCCGACGTCACGGGCGCGGGTCTCGGCGGTGGTGAGCGTGTCACCGACCAGACCGGCGAAGGCGTGCATCATCGTCTCGACCGACTGGGTCTTGTCGACCAGACCGGCGGCGAGTTCCTCGAGCGAGCGGCGACGCTCCTCGACGGTGGTCTCGAGCGCCCGGTTGGCGTCGGAGAGCAGGTTGGTGGCCGAGGTCAGGCTACGAGCCTGTTCGTCGAAGCGCAGGGTGAGATCGGCGACGTCGTGGAGGACGTTCTTGGAGGTGCTCTCCAATGCCGCGACCTGGGTCGACACCTGTTCGGTGATGCCGCGGGTCTCGGCCAGCGCCGTCTCCAGGACCGTGCGAACTTCTTCGGTACGGCCACCGAGGTTCTTCTCGACCAGGTCGAGGTTCTCGCCGGCGCGGTTGAGCACCGAGTGGAGAGTGAGGTTGGCCTGGGTGAGGCGCTCGAGCAGCCCGCCCATGTCGTCGCGTAGACGATCGGAGGCTTCGGCGACGACGCCGACGGCGGCGCGGCTCTTCTCGTCGAAGGCGGTGATCAGGTTCTCCGAGGAGCGGGCGGCGACCTCGGCGGCGAGGCGGGTCTTCTCGTCGAAGGTGGCGGTGAGGCTCTCCGAGGCGCGAGCGGCGACCTCGGCGGCCAAGCGGGTCTTCTCGTCGAAGGTGGCGACGAGGGTCTCCGAGGCGCGGGCGGCGACTTCGACGGCCAGCCGGCTCTTCTCGTCGAGCGTGGCGGCGAGGGTCTCGGAGGCGGCGGTGACGGCGCCGGCGGCCTCGCGGCTCTTCTGCTCGAGGGCGGAGACCAGACGTTCGCGCGCCTCGGTGACGACGCGGGTGGCGTCGAGACCCTGGCGAGCGACGGCCTCGGTGAGGTCGCGGCCTTTGCGGTCCAGAGCTTCGACCAGGATGTCGCGAGCCTGACCGATCTTGTCGGAGATCTCGCCGACGCGACCGTCGACGGTCTCGCCGAGGGCGCGGGAGATCTCGCCGGCACGGGCGGCGAATTCGTCGGAGCGGGCCGAGAGCGCGGTGACCAGTTCGCCGCCACGGCCGCCGATGAGGTCGGTGAGCTCGTGGGTGCGGCGGTCGAGTTCGCCGACGACGGTGGCGGTGCGACCGGAGATGGTGCGCTCCAGCTCTTCGGTGGCGCCGGTGATGCGGCCGGTGGCACCTTCGATCGAGCCGGCGACCTGCCGGACGGCGCGGTCGGCTTCCTGGCCGAGAGTGGTGGAGATCGCCGACAGGCGCTCCTGAGTGAGGCGGTCGAAGGCGGCGGTGCGGTCGTCGAGGGTCTCGGTGACCTCGTAGAGGCGGGCGCCGAGAGTGCCGTTGATCTCGGCGACGCGGTCGGCGAGTTGTTCGGCGATCTCGTCGGTGCGGCGGGTGAGCACCCGACCGACCTCGTCCATGCGCCCGTCGAAGGCGGCGGTGACCTGAGCCTGTCCCTGAGAGAAGGTCGTGGCGATCTCGCGAGTGCGCTCCATCAGGCTCTCGGAGATCTGGCGGCCGCGCAGGTCGAGTGCCTCCTCGATGCGGCCGACGCGGCCGTCGATGGTCGAAGCGAGGCCCTCGGCGCGCTTCTCGAAGTCGCGTGTCGCATCCTCGACGCGGGCTCCGACGGTCGCGGAGAACTCGCCGAGACGAGACTCGAGCGCGGCGGAGAGGTCGGCGGAATGCTGGTCGACGACCGAGCCGATGAGGGCGGTGCGGGTCTCGATGGTGGTGGCGAGCGCCTCGGTCTTGGCTGCGAGCGTGTCGGAGACCGCGACGAACCGGTTCTCGAGCAGGTCGCGCATGGTTTCGGTACGGTCGCCGAGGACTTCGACGAGGCCGACGGCGCGGACGTTGACGATCTGGTCGAGGGTGTCGAGGCGCGCGGTGAGGCCGGCGGTGACGTTCTCGCCGCGTTCGGCGAGGGTCTCGGAGATGAGGGCGCCGGTCTCGGTCATGCGTTGCGCAACGACGTCGCCCTGGGTGCCGACGAGGCGGGCGACTTCGGTGCCGGCGCGGCCGAGGCGCTCGGCGAGGTCGTGCGTGCGCTTCAGGAGTTCGTCGCCGACACCGGTCAATGTGGAGTCGAGGCTGGCGCGGAACTCGCCGGAGCGGGTGTCGAGCAGGGTGTCGAGCGACCTGCCGGTCTCCTCCAGCCGCTTCTCGAGCTCGCTGCCGTGGACGACGATCGAGCGGTAGATCTTCTCACCGGTGTCGCCGAGCCGGTCGGCGAGTTCGCCACCCCGGCTGGAAATGGTCTCGGCGATCTTGGTACCGGTCTCGTCGAGGCGCTCGGTGATCTCGGCGCCCCGCAGGCTGAGGTCGACGGCGAGCGACTGGCCGGTGCCCTTGAGGGCGTCGGCGACCTCGGCGGACCGTTCGGCGATGGCGTCGACGATCTCGCCCCCGGTACGCGACAGGGTGGCGTCGATCTCGATGGCATGGGCCCGAAGCTCGGCGTTCACTTCGTGACCACGGGTCTCGATGGTCTCGGCGATCAGCTGGCCGGTGTTGGAGAGCGATTCGGTCAGTGACGAGCCGGTGCTGGTCAGGGTGCCGATCAACGTCTCACCGGTGGCGGCCAAGGTGCGGGTGACGGTTTCGGTGCGTTCGGTCAGGGTCGAGACCAGGGTCTCGGTACGCTCCGTCAGGGCCGAGGCGAGGGAGTCGGTCCGTTC
>CALMFH010000274.1 GCA_937864925.1 uncultured Alphaproteobacteria bacterium
GGCGGCGGCGCCTGGGACAACGCCAAGAAGTCCTTCGAAGACGGCTTCGTCGACAAGGACGGCGTCAAGCACATGAAGGGTTCCGAAGCCCACAAGGCCTCGGTCACCGGTGACACCGTCGGCGACCCCTACAAGGACACCGCCGGCCCGGCCGTCAACCCGGCGATCAAGATCACCAACATCGTGGCGCTGTTGCTGTTGGCGATCCTCGCCCACGGCTGAGCCGAGGATGGATGGCGGGTTCGCCCGCCTTCCGGCCACCGATACGATAACCCCCGTCCGAGGCCTCTCGGGCGGGGGTTTTCGTTCGCTGGGGGGACGGCCGAGGTCGACGAAGGGCCGGTACTCGCGCCTCGTCGGGCCCCGGCGCGACCCACGGCTGTTCGCTTCTCGGAGCCGCGCCGAAGAGTGCCTCCCTTCTCCCCGTGCGGGAGAAGGGGCGCCGTGCCGGGTCCCGATCTCCGGGACGATCCCGGACATTCGCCTCGTCGGACGGCCGGCGCAACGTCGCTGCGATCGCACCGGACGGCCGTGGATCGAGCCCGGAGACGACGCCGGAAATGTCGTGAGGCTCGTCGACGAACGAAACCGCCGCCCGGTTGGGCGGCGGTTTCGTTCGTTCGGCCGGAGAAGCGGGCGTACCCGAACCTCACTGCGAGGTGAGCGGGTTCGCCGGGTTGGCCTTGAGGATCTGCGACAGCAGGCCGTAGTCGGCACCGGTGGTCTTGGTCTTGCGGCTGATGTAGTCGAACACCTTGCCGTCCTCGAGCCCGTAGTGGGCGACCTCGCGCACCGCACCCTTCTCGTCGAAATAGACGGCGATCACCTTCTGCTCGTAGACCGACTGATTGAGGAAGGCGATCGAACGCTTGGCCTTCTGGCTGATGTAGTAGAAGGCCTCGCCGCCGACGGTGGCGGTGGTCGAGGGCGATCCGAGGATCAACAGCACCTGCTCGCGGCTGGCGCCGACCTGCACCTGGTCGACGGCGTTGTCGGGGGCGATGTAGCCGTGCTCGTAGGTCTCGGCGCAGCCGGTGAGCCCCGGCATCATCGCGATCGCCGCCGCCAGGGCCACGCCCCTCGCCACGCTGCCGCCGATCCGCCCGACCTTCGTCCCGCGACCGGCGTTCGACTTGCGACGATCCATCTCGTATCTCCTCGCGGGCCGCCCGTTCACGGCCGATGACCTACCGCCCCTCGGACGGTGCCGAGCGGCGGTGCTTCTTGGCTTCTTCCCTAACCTGCGCTAGGTCGGAAGACAACGGCCACGCGCTCGGTGCGGCCGATGTCGAGGCGGCGGCGAACCCGTCACGGAGCCCTGATGATCTTCGGCCTGTTCCGCAGCGGCCCCGCGCCTTCGACCGTCGCGCTCTATTCGGCGATCGTGACCGAAGCGCGGCGGATCGATTTCTACGCCGGCTTCGGCGTACCCGACACGCCGACGGCGCGCTTCGACATGGTGGTTCTCCACCTTGCCCTGGTGGTGCGCCGCCTGCGCGCCGATCCGGCGTTCACCCTTGTCCTGCCGGTCGCCGATCGTCGCCGACCGCAGACCCTCGAGGGCCGCGTCCAGGAGCTCGTCGAATATTTCTTCGGCGAGATGGATCAGGCGCTGCGCGAGATGGGCGTCGGCGACGTCGCCGTGCCGAAGCGCATGAAGAAACTCGCCGCCGCCTGGAACGGCCGGGTCCGCGCCTACGACGCGGCACTCGCCGCCGGCGATACCGACGCCCTCGCCGAGGCGATCGCCCGCAACGTCCTGACGGAGGCGAAGGACCGCAGTGGTGCCATCGCCCTCGCCACCCACGTCGTCGACGTCGATGCCGCCCTCGCGGCCCATCCGCTCGACCGACTCCTCGCCGGCCACATCGACTGGCCCGATCCGGCCCGCCATTCCCCCGGGATCACACCATGACCGACACGTTCCACCCCATCGTCCGCCTGCTCACCCCGGGCGAGGTCGCTCCCGCCGGCACCCACGTCAACCTCACCGCCGACGCCGATCAGCGCGCCGCCCTCGCCCGCGCCGCCGAGGCCGTTTCGGTCGAGGCGCTCGATGCCGAGCTTCTGGTCCGGCCCTGGTCCGACGACGGGTTCGCCGTGACCGGCAAGGTCCGGGCGAAGCTCACTCAGACCTGTGTCGTGACGCTCGAACCCGTCGCCGGCGCGATCGAGGAGGAGATCGACGTCAAACTGGTGCCGCCCGAGTCGATGGCGAAATACGAGATCACCCCCGACGAGAACGGTGAGATCGATCTCGACACCTCCGCACTCGACATCCCCGATCCGCTGGAGGGTGGTGTGATCGATCTCGGCGCCATCGTCGTCGAGCATTTCCTCCTCGGCGTCGACCCCTATCCGCGCAAGCCCGGCGTCGAATTCGATGCCGAGGCGGCCGGCGTCGGCGACGGACGCGAGGCGCTCTCGCCCTTCGCCGCACTGGCGCGATTGAAGAAGGAATGATAGGGGAGCCGGCCCGTCTTCGTTCCCCGGCGGCACGGCCGGAACGAGGCGAGCGCGACGACAGCGGTTGCGAGCGCGACGGAAACCGGTATTGTCCGGCCTCCGTCGGCGAGGATCGACGAACCGGATCGAGATGCCTACACCGATCATCATCTCTCTCGATGCCATGGGCGGCGACGCCGGACCGGACATGGTCGTGCCCGGTGCCGCGGTGGCGCTCGAGCGTCGCCCCGAGCTGCGTTTCGTCCTCTTCGGCGATGAGAAGCGTCTGGCCCCGCTGCTGTCGGCTCATCCCCGACTCGCCGCCGCCGTTCGGATCGTCCACACCGACGTGGTCGTGCGCATGGACGACAAACCGAGCCAGGCGCTGCGCGCCGGCCGCTGGAAGTCGTCGATGTGGAAGGCGATCGAGGCGGTGAAGACCGGCGAGGCCGCCGTCTGCGTCTCCGCCGGCAACACCGGCGCACTGATGGCGATGTCGAAGTTCTGTCTGCGCACCATGGCCGGCATCGAACGTCCCGCGATCGCGGCGATCTGGCCGACGGTCGACGGAGAATCGATCGTCCTCGACGTCGGTGCCACGATCGGTGCCGACGCCCAGCAGTTGGTCGACTTCGCGGTGATGGGCGCGGCGATGGCCAAGGCCGTCTTCGGCAAGCCGCGTCCGACGGTCGGCCTGCTCAACGTCGGCGTCGAAGAGGTCAAGGGCATCGAAGAGGTCAAGATGGCCGGCCGCCTGCTCAAGGAGGCCGACCTTCCCGAACTCGACTATTTCGGCTTCGTCGAAGGCGACGACATCGGCCGCGGCGTCGTCGACGTGGTGGTGACGGAAGGTTTCGCCGGCAACATCGCGCTGAAGACCGCCGAGGGCACGGCCCGCCAGATCGGTCAGTACCTGCGCGCCGGCCTCACCCGCACCTGGCTCGCCCGCCTCGGCTATCTCCTCGCCAAGTCGGCCTTCGACCGGCTGAAGGAGAAGATGGATCCACGGAAGGTGAACGGCGGCGTCTTCCTGGGCCTCAACGGCATCGTCATCAAGAGCCACGGCGGCACCGACGCGGAAGGCTTCGCCTCGGCCATCGAACTCGCCCACGACATGGCCAAGAACGATCTGGCGAGCGGTATCGTCCAGGGCCTGCAGCACTACCACCGAGCCGGGTTCGCCGAGGGCTCGAGCGGTGACGCGCGAGGTGAACAGTGAGCATCCTTCGAACCGTCGTGCGCGGTGTCGGCTCCTATCTGCCGGCCGAGGTCCTCACCAACGCCGATCTGGCGAAGATCGTCGACACCACCGACGAGTGGATCGTCGAGCGCTCCGGCATCCGCCGCCGCCATCGCGCCGCGCCCGGCGAATACACCTCCGATCTCGCCGTCCATGCCGCGCGGGCCGCCCTGGCGAACGCCGGCGTCGCCGCCGAGGACATCGATCTCGTCGTGGTGGCCACCGCGACTCCGGATCACACCTTTCCGGCGACCGCGGTGGAGGTGCAGAAGCGCCTCGGCATCCATCACGGCTTCGCCTACGACATCCAGGCGGTGTGCTCCGGCTTCGTCTACGCGCTCGCCACGGTCGACGCGCAACTGAAGACCGGTATGGCCCGGCGTGCCCTGGTGATCGGCGCTGAGACCTTCTCCCGTATCCTCGACTGGACCGACCGCACCACCTGTGTGCTCTTCGGCGACGGCGCCGGCGCGCTGGTGGTCGAGGCGGTCGACAGTGAAGGGACCCCGGCCGACCGCGGCATCCTCGCCTCCTCGCTGCGCGCCGACGGGCGCCACAAGGAGAAGCTCTGGGTCGACGGCGGCGTGTCGACCACACAGACCGCCGGCCACCTCCGCATGGAGGGCAAGGAGGTCTTCAAGCACGCGGTGACCAACCTCGCCGACGTCATCGAGGTGCTCTACCGCCAGACCGGCCTGACCGGCGCCGACATCGACTGGTTCGTGCCGCATCAGGCCAATCGCCGCATCATCGACGCCACCGGCAAGAAGCTCGGCATCGCGCCCGACAAGGTGGTGATGACCGTGCAGGATCACGGCAACACCTCGGCCGCCTCGATCCCGCTCGCCCTCGACGTCGCGGTCAAGGACGGCCGATTGAAGCGCGGCGACATGGTGATGCTCGAGGCGATGGGCGGCGGTTTCACCTGGGGCGCGGTGCTGGTGCGCTGGTGAGATCGCCCGGCGGCCGCGCGAACGCTCGGCGCCGATCCGACGTCCCCCGGAAATTGGGGTGGTGCCTCGTCGTCGGCGTCACACGTGGCGGCATCGTCGCTGTTGACCATCCGACGGGGAGATCATAACTTTTCGTTCCGATCGCGCCGACGCGGCGTGACGCGCCGGATCTCGCCCGGCGGCCGTCGTCCGGACGAGGATCGGCGACGCGTGCGGATACGACAGGGAAGGGCCGAACCATGGCGGGGAAGACGATCACCCGAGCGGATCTGTGCGAAGCCGTCTATCAGACGGTCGGGCTGTCGCGCACCGAGTCGGCCGATCTCGTCGAAATGGTTCTCGGTGAGATTTCCGATTGCCTGGTGGAGGGCGAGTCGGTGAAACTCTCCTCGTTCGGGACCTTCCTCGTCCGCTCCAAGGGCGAGCGGATCGGACGCAACCCGAAGACCGGCGAAGAAGTGCCGATCTCGCCCCGGCGGGTGATGGTGTTCAAGCCGTCGAACGTTTTGAAACGCAAGATCAACGAGTCGCTGGCGGACGAGGGTGGCTGATCGGGCCACGATCGGCAGCCCGGCACGAGCCGCAGCCGTGGACAAGAGCCCAGACGCTTTCCGCACCATCAGTGAAGTGGCGATCGACCTCGATCTGCCGCAACACGTGCTGCGTTTCTGGGAGACCCGTTTCGCCCAGATCAAACCGCTGAAGCGCGGCGGTGGCCGGCGCTACTATCGTCCCGACGACGTCGATCTGCTCAAGGGCATCCGCCATCTGCTCTATGGCGAGGGCTACACCATCCGCGGTGTCCAACGCATCCTCAAGGAGCAGGGCGTCCGCTTCGTCATGAACGTCTGGCGCGACGGCGCGCCGCAACCGCCGCCGTCGGCCGGCAACGGCGTCGGTGTGCTCGACGATCGTGCCGAGCCCGCCTTCGACGAGGACGTCGAGTTCGACGCCGCCGAGGACACCGCCGATCAGCCGCCCGACGACGCCTATTCGCCCTACGCGCCGCATCATCTCGCCCCGGCTTCGCCGCCGCGCCCGGCCGACCATGCCGATTTCGCCGTGCCGATGGTGCGCGCCGCCGAGCCGGCCCCGCACTCCCCGCGCGACGAACCCCGTTCGGCGGCCCCGACCGTCACCGCCGAAGCGGAGGGCGCCGCCGCGCTCGCCCAGCGCTTCGCCCCGCGCTTCGTCGATGCCGAGGCGGTCGACGAGGCTCCGTCGCGCTCGGCGCCGCCTCTGACGCGCGCCAACCTGCGCCCGGCGCCGGAGATGCGGGCCGCGCCCCTCGGCGACACGGTACCGGTACCGCCGCGCCCGATGATCGACACGCCGGCCGCACCGGCGCCCGCACCGCCGAACGGCCGCGTCGAGACGCGCGAAACACCGCGCCCCGGCTTCGGCCAGATCTTCGATCGGCTGCGCTCCGGCGGGGGGCGCGAGGCCGAGGCGACCGCCACACCGCGAGCGACACAGGCCTTGTCGCGCGACGAGATCCGCCGGCTGCAATCGACGCTGTTCGAGCTGCTGGAGTGCAAACGCCTGCTCGATCAGGTGCGTTGAACCGGCGCCGGTGAACGGCGATGAGCGCGCCCGTCGCGTCCCGAAAGGAGTTGCGTGGGCCGGCGAAACAGTCTAAGTCGCCTCTCGTCGAGACCCGCCCGGACCGCCGTCCCACGTGCGGAGGGGCGCTTCGCCGACGAGGTGGAACGGGCATCGACGGGCAGTAGCGCAGCCTGGTAGCGCACTTGACTGGGGGTCAAGGGGTCGGAGGTTCGAATCCTCTCTGCCCGACCATTCCGGACCGGATCGTCGGAAGACGAGAGGTCCACCGTTCCCGCACGAAGGACCGAAGGGCCCCGCCTTTCGGTCCTTCGTCGTTTCGGCGTCCCGGTTCCGCCCAGCGGCGGCGTGCCGGTTTCGCGGTGGATACTCGCCCCTCTGCCGGATCGGTCCTCGCAATCTCGCCGGAATCACGGTCTTCTGTCGGGCAGTGGAATTTCGGATCGACGTGAACGATCGCCGCGTGCGGCGTTCAGGAGTGGTTCAGCCACGCGGAGGTCATCTGGTCTTCACCACGAGACCGGCCCGGTACGAGGGGAACGGCTCGTGGAGACGGTTTGCGGTGAAAACATCGGGAGAGGCTCGATGATGTCGAGAGCTTGGTTGTTGGCGGGCGTGATGATCCCCGCTCTGATGGTCGGTGCGCAGTCGGCATCGGCCCAAGGCGCGGCGCCCAACGGGTCTCGTTGCGTCGGACCCGCGTGTCCACAGCAACAGCATCCTCCGCAGCCCCCGGCCGCCGTGCGCCCGGTCACCCCGCCGCCGGCCGTGGCGCGTCCGGTCACCCCGCCGCCGGCCGTGGCGCGTCCGGTCACCCCGCCGCCGGCCGTGG
>CALMFH010000275.1 GCA_937864925.1 uncultured Alphaproteobacteria bacterium
CGCCGCTTCTTCGCCGAGCACGGCATCGCCGACTATCGCAACGTCGAGAGCCTCGGCGCCACCGAGGGCGCGCCGGCGGCCGGGGCGGCGGAGGCGATCGTCGACATCACCACGACCGGATCGACGCTCGCCGCCAACAACCTCAAGATCCTCGCCGACGGCGTCATCCTGAAGAGCCAGGCCCATCTCGTCGCCTCGAAGACGGCGGTGTGGTCGGACCTCGCCCGCGCCCAGGCGCGCGCCATCCTCGACCGTGTCTCGTCGGAGGCGCGGGCGCGACGCTCGCGCGAGGTGCGCACGCGGCTCGACGACGCGGCCGGGGCGATCGCATCCGCGGCGGCGTTGGGGGCGGTGGCGCCGTTCGGAGTGCCGGTCTCCGGCCAGCCGCTGACCCTGCACGTGCCGGCGGGCAAGGTCGCGGCGCTCGCGGATCTCCTGCGCGCCCGCGGCGCCGACATGGTCACGGTGTCGAAGCTCGACTGGGTCTTCGCCGCGGCGAACGAGATGGCCGACGCGCTCGACGCGGCGCTGGGCTGAGGCGCCGGCGGCCGCGTCACCGGCGGCGTCATGGTTCGACGCTTGGTGGTGGTGCGGGTTGCAGCGGTTCGTGGCGATGCGGCGCTCGAGGCCGAGAGATGGGGCGTTCCCGAAGGGAGGCCTCCCATGCGTCTCGTCCTCGCTCTCGCCACCGCGATCACTCTCCTCGCCGTCTTCACCACCGCCGAAGCGGCCCCTGCGAGCGTCGCAGCGGCGGCGCTGAAGTCGGAGCTCGCGGCCCCGCGTTCGTTCGAACCGGTCTGCAGCGGTTGCGGGTGCCGGGGCGGGCCGGGCTACCGGCAGGCGAACGGCAAGTGCGCCTCCTGGGGCCGTCGACGCTGATCGGCGCGATAGGGCGCGGCCCGTGGCGGCCGCGCCGCCGGTCTCACCGCGCCGCGTTCGGCTCGACGATCAGGACGTTCAGGTCCTGCGTCGGGGTGAAGTTCGGATAGACCACCTCGAAGCGGGTCGGGGCGATCTTCTTGACGCCCTCGGCGCAGAAGCTCACCAGATTCTTCGGGTCGCCCTTGTCGACGACGAGGCGGAAGCGGCCGATCGGGCCCTTCCAGTTGGCGCCGGAGGTCAGCACGTAGGAGAGCCAGGTCTCCGGCGACAACGCGTCCGCCTTTGCGCGGGTCGCCGCGTCGAGGGCCTTGAGGAAGGCGTCGTCGACGCAATACTTGGCGCGGGTCTTGCCGATGTCCTCGGCGTAATCGGCCTCCTTGCGGTGGCGGGCGTCGAGGAGCGAGCCGACCGAACCGCCGGCGAGCGGTCTGTAGGCATGCGACACCTTCACCGGCCGCCCCGCAGGGAAGACCTGGGTGCGAGTGACCGTCGTCCGGGTGACCCAGCCGGCCAGCCAATAGGGGTTCTCTTCGTCGCCCTCGTTCTTCAAGAGGCCTTCGGCGATCAGCGCCTTGCGCTCGGCCGGCGTCTTCGCCGTCACCGCCTTCTCGAACTTGTCCCAGTCGGCGAGGACCGGCAGGCCGGCGGCGGTGACGCGGGCGGTGACGTCCCTGCCGGCGAGAAGCGCCGTCTGGACCACGTCGAGTTTCAGCGGCTTGCCGTCGACGGTGGTGGTGAAGCCGAGCTCGTCGACGAAGCCGGGAATGCGGATCTCCGGCTCGTAGGTGACGTCGGGCAGCGGGAAGGCGACCAGCGCCTCGACATCCGCACCGGAGGTGTTGAGGAAGACGTAGTCGACCGTGATCCTGTCCTTGGAGACGAAGAGATCCTCGCTCTGCATCACCACGGCGTTCGTTTTCACCAGCGTCAGGCCGCCGACGCCGATCTCGGCCATGCTGTCGTTGGCGCGGGCCGGGGTGGCGAAGGCGAGGGCGAGGAGGACGGCGGTATGGGCGAGAAGGGGCGCGGACTTCGACATCGAGGGCTCCCGGGAGACGATCGCAGACCGCCACAGTGGCCGGGTCGGGACGCTGCGTAAACCCTGCTTCGACACTCCGCTCCGCGAGTTCCATCGTAACCGACAGGTCGGCACCATGAGAAAAGGGCGGCTCGCGCCGCCCTTTCCGAATTCCTCGAGCGAGAAGACTTCCTCAGAAGTCCATGCCGCCCATGCCGCCCATGCCGCCGCCCGGCATCGCCGGCGGGGCTTCCTTGCGCGGCTTCTCGGCGATCATCGCCTCGGTGGTGATCAGGAGGCCGGCGACCGAAGCGGCGTCCTGAAGCGCGGTGCGCACGACCTTGGTCGGGTCGATGATACCGGCCTTGACCATGTCGACGTAGGTCTCGGTCTGAGCGTCGAAGCCCTGATCCTCGTCCTTGGTCTCGAGCAGCTTGCCGACGACGATCGATCCCTCGACGCCGGAGTTCTCGGCGATCTGACGGATCGGGCTCTCCAGCGCCTTCATGACGATGTTGATGCCGGCCTGGACGTCGGCGACGTCGGACTTCAGGCCCTCGACCGCCTTCTTGGCCCGCAGCAGCGCGACGCCACCGCCGGGGACGATACCCTCTTCCACCGCGGCGCGGGTGGCGGCGAGCGCGTCGTCGACGCGGTCCTTCTTCTCCTTGACCTCGATCTCGGTGGCGCCGCCGACGCGGATCACCGCGACGCCGCCGGCGAGCTTGGCGAGGCGCTCCTGGAGCTTCTCGCGATCGTAGTCGGAGGTGGTCTCCTCGATCTGCGCCTTGATCTGGGCGACGCGCGCCTCGATCTCGGCCTTGGCACCGGTGCCGTCGACGATCGTGGTGTTCTCCTTGGCGATCGTCACCTTCTTGGCGCGGCCGAGCATGTCGAGGCTGACCGACTCGAGCTTGATGCCGAGGTCCTCGGAGATCACCTGGCCGTTGGTCAGGATGGCGATGTC
>CALMFH010000276.1 GCA_937864925.1 uncultured Alphaproteobacteria bacterium
CGAGGCTCTCCATCAGCGCCGTCTCTTCGCCGCAGACATAGGCCCCGGCGCCGACCCGCAGCTCGAGCTCGAACGAGAAGCCCGAACCCTCGACGCTCTCACCGAGATGCCCCGCCGCCCGCGCCAGCTCGATCGCCTTGGCGAAGGTGGCGTTGGCATGCGGGTATTCCGAGCGCGAATAGACGTAGCCCTTCGAGGCGCCGACCGCGAAGCCGGCGATGATCATGCCCTCGATGAGCGAGAAGGGGTCACCCTCCAGGATCATCCGGTCGGCGAAGGTGCCGCTGTCACCCTCGTCGGCGTTGCAGATGACATATTTCTGTTCCGCCTCGGCATAGGCGACGGTCTTCCACTTCACGCCGGTCGGGAAACCGGCGCCGCCGCGACCGCGCAGGCCCGACAGCGACACCTCCTCGAGCGTGTCGAGGCTGCCGAGCTTCACCGCCCGCGCGAGCCCCTTCCAGCCGCCGTGCGCGGCGTAGTCGGCGAGGCTCAGCGGATCGACCACGCCGCAGCGGGCGAAGGTCAGCCGCGTCTGGCCGGCGAACCACGGATGCTCGTCGGTCTTGCCGATGCAGGCGGGATGGTCGCCGCCGGAGAGGAAATCGGCGTCGAACAGCGAGGCGACGTCGCCCGCGCGGATCTCGCGATAGCCGACGCGGCCGAAGGCGGTCTCGACCTCGATGAGCGGCTCCATGAAGAAGGCGCCGCGCGAGCCGGTGCGGACGATTTCGATGGCGAGACCACGCTTCTGCGCCTCGGCGGTGAGCGCCTCGGCGACACGGTTCGCCCCGGCGGCGATCGCCGCGACGTCCTTGGGAACGAAGATCCGGCTCATCGCGCCACCTCCGCGACGATCTCGCGGACCGCATCCGCATCGAGCCGAGCGACGGGCTCACCGTCGACCAGCGCCGCCGGACCGGTGGCACAGAGCCCGAGGCAATAGACCGGCTCCAGCGTCACCCGCCCGTCGGCCGAGGTTCCGTGCCAGTTCAGGCCGAGGAGTCGGTGGAACGCCGCCTCGACGTCGCGCCCGCCGCGCGCCTGACAGGCTTCGGCCCTGCACACTTTGATGGTGTGGCGCCCGGCCGGAGCCCGGCGGAAGTCGTGATAGAAGGTCACCACCCCGTGCATCTCGGCGCGGCTGACGTTCAGCCGCTCGGCGACGAGCGGCACGGCGGCCTCCGGAACGCAGCCGAACTCCGCCTGCAACGCATGCAGGATCGGCAGGGCCGGCCCCTCAAGGCCGAGATGGGCGTCGACGATGTCCCGCGCGCGGTCCGCGTCCCAGGGGGTAGGCTGCTGCATGGCCGGTGTTCCGAACTCTAATCGTTCTGATCGGTTCGGAAGGTTGCCCGGAGACGATCGATAATCAATATCGATATTCAGTCGACCGATAGAAAAGGCAAATCGACGGACTGCGAGCCGGGGTGATCGCTGGAGACGGTCGATGCCGGCCGACACGACGAGTATCAGCCGCGGGGACCTCCCTTCTCCCGCGAGGGGAGAAGAAAGATGGGGGCTTCCCGAGGTCTCGGGCGCACCGAGACTCTTCGAACGATCGCCTTGGACGCGACCCTCGTCTCCCCCGTTCAGGCGATGTCCGTCAGCGTCGGGGCCAGCCGCCGCGCTTCGGCGATCAGCGCTCGGATCAACGGCGGCTCGAGGTCGCGGGTCCGGGTGACGAGGCCGATGGTGTGAGAAATCGCCGGTTCGACGATCGGGATGGCGACGATGCCGGCCGACGCGAGCCCCAGCGCCTCGGCGAGGATGCGCGGCATCACCGACGACCACCGACCGGTACGCACATGGGCGGCGAGCACCATGATCGAGTTCGATTCGAGCTTGGCGTCGGCCCTCGCCCCGACGTCGGCGAAGGCGTGATCGATGATGCGACGGTTCTGCATGTCGGGCGTCAGCAGGCAGAGCGGGATTTCGGCGACCTCGCGCCAAGAGATGGTGACGCGCGCGCCGAACGGACCATCGGCGGCCGTCACCAGATGATAGCGCTCGCGGTAGAGCGGCGTCGTCTCCACCCGCCCGAGCGGTTCGTTGTCGAGATAGGTGAGACAGGCGTCGGTCTCGAGATTGTCGA
>CALMFH010000277.1 GCA_937864925.1 uncultured Alphaproteobacteria bacterium
TTCATGATCTCCTCGGTGATGCCGGCGATCTTGATGTCCATCTGCAGCGAGGTGACGCCGTCGGCGGTGCCGGCGACCTTGAAGTCCATGTCACCGAGGTGATCCTCGTCACCGAGGATGTCGGTGAGGACGGCGAAGCGCTCGCCTTCCTTGATCAGGCCCATGGCGATGCCGGCGGTCGGCTGCTTGATCGGCACGCCGGCGTCCATCAGCGCCAGCGACGAGCCGCAGACGGTGGCCATCGACGAGGAGCCGTTCGACTCGGTGATCTCCGACACCAGACGGATGGTGTAGGGGAACTCGTGCTTGATCGGCAGGACCGGGTGGATGGCGCGCCAGGCGAGCTTGCCGTGGCCGATCTCGCGACGGCCGGGGGAGCCCATGCGGCCGGTCTCACCGACCGAGTAGGGCGGGAAGTTGTAGTGAAGGAGGAAGTTCTCCTTGTAGGTCCCGGCGAGGGCGTCGACGAACTGCTCGTCCTCACCGGTGCCCAGCGTGGCGACGACCAGCGCCTGGGTCTCGCCGCGGGTGAACAGGGCCGAGCCGTGAGCGCGCGGCAGAACGCCGACTTCGGCGACGATCGGGCGGACGGTGACGAGGTCACGGCCGTCGATGCGGCTGCCGGTGTCGAGGATGTTCCAGCGCACCACCTTGGCCTGGACCTCCTTGAAGGCGGTCGCGACCTTGTCCTTGTCGAACCTGGCCTCGCCGTCGGCGGGGACCAGCGCGGCCATGACCTTCGCCTTGGCGGCGTCGACGGCCTTGTAGCGCTCCTGCTTGACGGTGATCTTGTAGGCGTCACGCAGATCGGCCTCGGCCACCTCGAGCACCGCGGCCTCGACGGCGGACAGATCCGGGGCGGTGAAGTCGCGCGGTTCCTTGGCGGCCTTCTCGGCGAGGCGGATGATCGCGTCGATCACCGGCTGGAAACCGGCATGGCCGAACATCACGGCGCCGAGCATGACGTCCTCGGGAAGCTCCTTGGCTTCCGATTCGACCATCATCACCGCGTCGTGGGTGCCGGCGACGACGAGATCGAGCTTGTTCTCGGCCTCTTCGTCGAGCTGCGGGTTGAGGACGAACTCACCGTCGATGTAGCCGACGCGGGCGGCGCCGATCGGGCCCATGAAGGGCACGCCGGAGAGGGTCAGCGCGGCCGAGGCGGCGACCATGGCGAGCACGTCGGGCGCGTTCTCGAGATCATGGGAGAGCACGGTGACGATCACCTGGGTGTCGCACTTGAAGCCCTCGACGAAGAGCGGGCGGATCGGCCGGTCGATCAGGCGGGAGATCAGGGTCTCGGCTTCCGACGGGCGGCCTTCACGCTTGAAGTAGCCGCCCGGGATCTTGCCGGCGGCGAAGGCCTTCTCCTGGTAGTTGACGGTCAGCGGGAAGAAGTCCTGACCCGGCTTCGGCTCCTTCATGGAGACGACGGTGGCGAGCACGGTGGTCTCGCCATAGGAGGCCAGCACGGCGCCGTCGGCCTGACGGGCGACCTTGCCGGTCTCGAGGACCAGCTTGCGGCCGGCCCATTCGATCACTTCGCGATGGACATGGAACATGTGTCTTCGGTCCTTGCGGATCCCGCCGATCGTCGACGGGCCGCACGTTGCGGCGCGGCGGACGCGCTCTGCCCTCGGGCTCGCGTCGGCCTGCACACGGGTTGGAGCCGGACGAGGCGGGCCTCGTCCGCTGGACCACGGCAAGACGGCGGGGGGCTCCGGCCCGAGCGGGCGCCGCGGAGCCCCCGGCGATCCTGCCCTGGTCCGCGACGTGACCGGCGAGCGCATACCCGGAAACGTGGGCGCTCGACGGCACGGAAGGGCGGCGAACCGCCCGGAAGAGCGGAGCGGCACGGATGCCGCTCCGGAGGGATGGGGACCCGACCACGGATCGGGTCCCGAAGAGGGTCCGGAGCGCCGCGGCGCGACACTCCGGAGAAGGCTTCTCGATCGCTCCCCGCGGACGGGGCGCGGGTCAACGGCGCAGGCCGAGACGCTCGATGAGGGCCTTGTAGCGCGCGACGTCCTTCTTCTTCAGATAGTCGAGGAGGGAGCGGCGCGAGGAGACCATCTTCAGGAGGCCACGACGGGAATGGTTGTCCTTGGCGTGGGTCTTGAAGTGCTCGGTGAGGTTGGCGATGCGCTCGGACAGCACCGCGACCTGAACCTCCGGCGAACCGGTGTCGCCTTCGTGGGTCGCGTACTGCTTGACGACTTCGAGCTTGCGTTCGGCCGTGATCGACATCGGCTTCATCCTTTCGGGTGAGACAAACGAACATGGCCCCGCCGGGATGTCGTCCAGCGGGGTCGGTGCGCGGGTCTTATGCACGAAACCAAGGGGGAATGCCAGTGGGATCGTGCGACGGGACGAGAGGGGCCGACTTGCGCCTTCGGCAGAGGGCCGTACCGCGCGGCCTCAGCGGCCGGCCGTCGCGTTCTGCGGCGCGCGTTCGAGCGCCTTCGCCATGAGTTTCGCCAGACAGTCGTAGGCCCAATCGTTCATGTGCAGGCCGTCGGCGGTGACGAACACGTCGAAGCCGTAGCGTTGCTGTTCCACCCAACTCTTCATGATGGCGAAGCGATCGAAGACGTCGACGCCGGTCTCCCGCCCGGCCACCGCGACGAGGTCGAGCATGTCGGGGTGATTGAGCCGGCCGAGAACCCGGGGAGAATACTGGAGGTTCATCAGCACGACGTCGGCACCGAGGGCGTTCAGTCGGCGCGTGCCGGCCCGCACGTCGAGGAAGACCGACCACATGTCCTTCCCCTGCAGCAGCGTGTTGGTCCCGACCTGCCAGATCACCAGATCCGGACGTTCGGCGAGAACGTCGCGGTCGAAGCGCAGCATCTCGTCGCGGGTGACGTTGCCGTTGATGCCGCGGTTGACGACGGTGATGGAGCGGCCGGGATACGCGGTCCGCAGCGCAGCCTCGAGTCGCGCCGGATAGGACCCGGCGGGCGACGAGGCACCGAGACCGAAGGTCGAGGACGATCCGAGGGCGACGATCCTGATCGCTCCACCCTCGACGATCTTCCGGGTGAAATGCGGCAGGGGCCGCGTCAGACGCAGCAACTCCGGCGGCGCGGAGCAGGTCGCCGCCGGCGCCTCCTGGTTCTCCGCGGCATCTGCCCCGGTCACGGCAGACAAGCCGAGAGCCCCCGCGAGACCGGTCACCGCCGCCGCGGTCACGCGGAGACGGGACCGCGGAGAGGGGCGGACGCCATGTGTGGGTGCTGCCGAGGTCATGTCACCATCCGTTCGTTCGTGTCCGCCGTCGGCGTCGCACTCGCCCCGCGACGAGCCGCCGATCCGGCCCGATGTTCATCTGGCACCCGATCCCGGCTTGTCGACGTCCACCGGTCGGCGCCGGGCGAAGAGGCCGGTCGCCAGCGACCGCGCCAGATGTTCCGCCATGCAGGCGTCGCCGAGGCTGCCGAGATCGGTGGCGGCGATCGCGTCGCTCGGTTGCCGCCGCAATCGGTCGAGCGTCTCGCCGACCTCGTAGCGGCGTATGCGGAGCACGCCTTCGCTGCGCGCGACGTCGGAGATCGCCTGCCGCATCGCCTGATACTGCGGATCGTCACGGAGGCTGGGGGTATAATGGAGCCCGATCAGCGCCACGTCTATCTGATGCTCGTGCAGCCATCGAATGGTGGAGCGGACGATCTCCTGCGTCTCCGCCGGATCGATTCCGGCCATCGCATCCGCGGTCCCGACCTGCCAGAAGACCATGTCGGGCGAGGAGCGCGCCACCTCGAGCCGAATCCGTTCCGCTCCGTCGCGCGCCAGTTCGCCGGAGAACCCCCGCTGCACCAGAACCACGTCGAGCCCCTTGAACGTCGACTCGAGGAACCGTTCGACGAGCCGATAATAGCCGCCCCCCGGTCGGCCGGCGCCGACGACGGCGCTGCCGATCGCCAGCACGACGATCCGGTGGCGCAGGTTCATGGCGCGGACGAGATTGGGAAAGCCGACCGCCGGTTGGCCGTCGGCGCCGGGGGTCGCGCATTCGGTCGGCACCGGCGCCATCGCCGGCTGCCCTCGAGCCGACGTCTCGCCGACGAGCGCGATCGCCGCGGCCAATGAGATCGAGCACATCCGTCGCTTGGTGCTCATCCCTGACGCTCCCACCAGTCGGCGACCGCGGCGGTCGTGAACATGATCCCCAGTCCACAGGCGACGATCAGCGTATCCGAGACGATTCCGCCGCGAATTGCAAACCGGAGGATCTGGGCGGCGAGGGCGAGCAACGATCCGATGCAGAAGACCAGCAGAGAATTGCGCCCGAGAAGCGAAAGGGCTCGCGTCAGGGTCGGCAGATGTTTCTCCAGCGGCGCCCAGAGGGGGGAAGCGAGGGCGACGAGCAGGAGGAACTGGCCGATGCGGGTCGGCGTCAGGAAGCTCTTGTCGTTGACGAAGAGAAGATGCGGTTCGGGTGCGGCGGTGGGGTCGACTTCCCAACCGACCCAACGCGCCCAGCCGGCGAAGACGACGATCGGCAGGGCGATCCACCGGATCGGCACGAGGTTGGCGCGAATCCACGGGCCGGGGCCGGTGGAGCGGGCGAGAAGGAAGCCGAGGACGAAGTCGAACTGCCAACACAGGGGATCGAAGAACCACTCGCCCTCGGTCGGCCAAGTGGGGAAGGTGATCTCACCGACGAGGCAGACGAACCAGATCGCGGCGGAGATCGGCAACAACATCGACGGCCGGTGCCGGTGCATCAGGGCGATGAAGGGCGAGGCGAAGAGCAGCACCACGTAGAGTGGCAGAATGTCGAAGTAGCCCAGTTGATAGGTGAGGAAGACGAGGCCGATGTGGGCTTCGACGGGGGCCGTGAACACCGCCGAGGCGTTGAACCATTCGAGCAACAACGGGTTGTCGAGCAGCTTGGAGGAGATGGCGAGCAGGGCGATCGCCGCCATCACGATCACCATGTGGGCGGCGTAGAGTGTGCCGGCCCGGAGGAAGAGGCGCATGATCAGGTGGCGCGTCGGCCGGGGATCTTCGGGCGGGCCGACGACGTGTTTCAGCGACCAGCCGGCGAGAAAGACGAAGAGCTCGGCCGAATCCGACTGGGACAGCGTCTTGTGGGTGAAATGTTCCCAGAAATTGCCGGGGATATGATTGACGAAGATCTCGACCAGGGCGACGCCGCGCCAGAAGTCGACGGCATTGGCCGAACGAGGCATCGCCATCACCTCCCTCTCGATGCATCACCGCCGCCCGGCCGGTCGCGAGGCCGACATGGTGGGACAATTCGACTTCGTTCCGGGGTGCACGAACCCTCGTCGAGATTGGACCTCCCCATGCCCGATTGTCCAGGAGCCCACCGTTGCCCGGCACCACCGCCGACGGTCTCGACAAGGTCACGTGGACGCGGCAGGGTCGCGTGATGACCGTGCTCGGATCGCTTCGCCGTCTCCTCCGCCTTCTCGCCCTCGTCGTCGCCGGGTTCGCGGTTCTCGTCGCCGTCCTCCTGGTGGCGTGGCGGTTCCTACCGCCGGTCTCGACGCCGATGGTGACGCGCTGGGTGACGGGCGAGCGGGTGGAGCGCCTGTGGCGGCCGATCGGGAGCGTCGACCGTCATCTGATCGTCGCGGTGATCGCCTCGGAGGACACCGGCTTCTGTCGGCATCGCGGCATCGATTGGGACGAGCTGATGGAGGTCCTCGACGACGAGGACGGGCCGAAGCGCGGCGGCTCGACACTGACCATGCAGGTGGCGAAGAACCTCTTCCTGTGGCCGGGGCGGTCCTATGTCAGGAAGGCGATCGAGATCCCGCTGGCGATGGCGCTCGATCTCGTCTGGCCGAAACGGCGGATCCTCGAGGTCTATCTCAACATCGCCGAATGGGGTCCGGAGGGCGAGTTCGGCATCGAGGCGGGGAGCCGCCGCGGCTTCGGCCACGGGGCGGATCGGATCTCGGCACGAGAGGCCGCGCTACTCGCGGTGACACTGCCCAATCCACACCGGCGCTTCCCGGCGCGACCCTCCGCCGGACTGGCCCGGGTCGCCGGCATCATCGCGGCGCGCGCGGCGAACTCACCCGAGGTCGCCGACTGCATCGCGCAGTGACATCCCGCGGCCGATATCTCACTCCCCGCCCATCAGGAACACCCGGCGCGGTACCAGCTCGCCGCGGTCGACTTCGCCGATGGCGACGAGGTCGCCGCCACAGGTGACCCAGACCGCATCCTCGTCGGCCGGAGCGTCGCGACCGCGCAGGATCACCGACTGGCCGCGGCGCAGGCGCGCCGCCGCGTCGCGGTTGACCGCGACCTCGGTCACTTCGGCGAGACCGGCCTCGACCGGCCGCAACAGGGCGCGGGCGGCGTCGACACCGCCGGTCTCGGCCGCCTGTTCGAGGTCGACGAGCGGGATCAGGTCGTCCTCCTCGAAGGGGCCGACGTGGACGCGGCGCAAGCCGATGACGTGGCCGCGGGTGCCGAGGCGAACTCCCATGTCGCGGGCGAGCGCCCGGACATAGGTGCCCTTGCCGCATTCGCAGTCGAAGACGGCGGTGTCGGCGTCGAGGATCTCGACGAGTGCCAGATCGAGGATCTCGATCGGCCGCGCCTCGAGCACCACCTCCTCGCCGTCGCGGGCGAGATCGTAGGCGCGTTCGCCGTCGATCTTGATCGCCGAGAACTTGGGCGGCACCTGCATGATCTCGCCGATGAACTCGGGCAGGATCGCCTCGATCTCTTCCGCGGTCGGGCGGACGTCGGAGCGGGCGACGACCTCGCCTTCGGTGTCGTCGGTCGAGGTCTGGGCGCCCCAGCGCACGGTGAAGCGATAGACCTTGGTGCCGTCCATGACGAAGGACACGGTCTTGGTCGCCTCCCCGAAGGCGATCGGCAACATGCCGGAGGCGAGCGGGTCGAGGGTGCCGGCATGGCCGCACTTGTTGGCGTGGAAGAGACGCTTCAGCCGCGCCACCGCCTGGGTGGAGGTCACGCCCACCGGCTTGTCGAGCACGATCCAACCGTTGACGTCGTCGAATTTCTTCTTGCGAGCCATGAGGAATGCCTTCGTCGGTACCTGTTCGATGCGATTTGGAGGTGGAGAGACCCTGCCCCCCCTCCCTGTCCCTCCCCCTCCAGGGGGGAGGGGACGATGGGGGCGATGATCTTCGGGATACTGCTGCCCGAGCGTGGATCGGTTCGGACGAGCCGAGCGGCGGCGGCGATCGTCGCCACTCCCCTCCCGCACGGGTTCCCTCCCCATTCGGAGGGGGAGGGAGGGGAGGCTCGGAGCCGAAGACCCGGATCGGTCGCACCGACCGGACCGCCTCCCGCTTCTCACTCGGCCACGGTCGCGGGCGCCCTCACTCCCCTTCGTCGAGGTCGCGGGCGACCTCGGGGCGATGCAGCAGGACATTGACCGTGTCGTCGTCGTCGTAGCGGGTGTCGAGGCGGAAGCGGATGTCGGGGGCGAACTTGAGGTTCACCCGGCGGGCGATCTGACCGCGCAGCCACTTGCGCGAGCGTTCGAGCCCGGCCATCACCTTCTTCGTGTCACGGCCGCCGAGCGGCATGACCAGCGCCGTGGCGTTCTTCAGATCCGGCGACATGCGCACCTCGGGCACCGAGAGGATGACGCCGTCGAGGTCGGGATCGGCGATCTCACCGCGGGCGAGGATGTCGGCGAGCGCGTGGCGCACCAGTTCGCCGACCCGCAGCTGGCGCTGCGACGGACCTTTCTCAGACACGCTCATGGGCGGCTCCCTGGGCGAGACGGGCGAGGACGAAGGCGCGGACACGGTCGTAGGTGGCCGCGTCGGCGAAGGCTGTGCGCGGGATCGGCAGACCCTCGCGACCGCCGGTCGCCAGCACCAGATGGCTGGGGGTTTCGATCACGCGAGCCACCGCCGCCCAGGGGAAGCGCCAATCGAAGGCACCCGACGTGACGTGCACCTCGGCATCGCCGAGGTCGACCGCCATCTCCTTGTCGGCGAGCGGCATGCGGCCGAAGCCCATGGCGGCGTTGAAGCCGACGAGGACATGGCGGAACACCGTGCCGAGGGCGACGAGGACCACGAAGATGTGGAACGGATACCACTCCGAACCACCGCGCATCGCGTCGTTCAGGAGAGTGCCGGCGGTCGGGTCGGAACTCGACACCACCGACATCACCAGGACGGTCGCCGACAGCATGGCGACGACCACCGCCAGGCGGAAGAGGAGCGGCCGGCGCGCGACGGCGGTCGACAACGCCACCCAGTCCGCGCGCTGGAAGCGGAAGGAGACTTTCTCGGACATGATCATCCTTCGTCAGGGTTCGGACCCGAGCGAGGTGGGGAGACGACGACGGGCGGCGCCGCGAGACGCCGCCCTTCGCCGTGGCCGCCGAGTCAGAGCGACCGGGCGATCTCTTCGACGCGGTAGCACTCGATGACGTCGCCGGCGCGCATGTCCTGATAGGCTTCGAAGGACATGCCGCATTCCTGACCCACGACGACTTCCTTGGCATCGTCCTTGAAGCGCTTGAGCTGCGAGAGCTTGCCTTCGTGGATGACGACGTTGTCGCGGATGAGGCGGACCGAGGCGCCGCGCTCGACCGAGCCGTCGGTGACCAGACAGCCCGCCACCTTGCCGACCTTGGAGACGTTGAAGATCTCCAGGATGCGGGCATTGCCGAGCATGGTCTCGCGGATCTCCGGCGTGAGCATGCCGCTCATCGCCTTCTTCACGTCGTCGACCAGGTCGTAGATGATGTTGTAGTAGCGGATCTCGACGCCCTCGCGCTCGGAGGCCTCGCGGGCCTCCTTCGACGCACGGACGTTGAAGCCGATGATCGCCGCGCCGGAGGCGGAGGCTAGCGAGACGTCGGATTCGGTGATGCCGCCGACGCCGCCGTGGATGACGCGGGCGCGGACCTCGTCGTTGCCGAGCTTCTCCAGCGCGCCGACGATCGCTTCCAGCGAGCCCTGCACGTCGCCCTTGACGACGAGCGTGAACTCCTTGCGACCGGCGGTCTTGAGCTGGTTCATCATCTCGGTCAGCGAGCCGCGGGCGGAGGTGCCACGGGCCTGCTGCTTCTCACGCTTGAGACGCTGACGATAGTCGGCGACCTCGCGGGCGCGGGCCTCGTTCTCGACCACGGCGAAGCGGTCGCCCGCCTCCGGGGTCTCCTGGAAGCCCAGCACCTCGACCGGGGTCGAGGGACCGGCGTCGCGTTCGGCCGCACCCTGATCGTTGAGCAGGGCGCGGACGCGACCCCAGGCGCCGCCGGCGACGAGGATGTCGCCGACCTTGAGGGTACCGCGCTGAACGAGAACGGTGGCGACCGGACCGCGGCCCTTGTCGAGCTTGGCCTCGATGACGGTGCCTTCCGCCGGACGGCTCGGGTTGGCCTTGAGTTCGAGCACTTCGGTCTGCAGCAGGATGGTCTCGAGCAGTTTGTCGAGATTGATCCGCTGCTTGGCCGAGACCTCGACCTCGAGCACATCGCCGCCCATCGATTCCACCACGATCTCGTGCTGGAGCAGCGCGGTGCGCACCCGCTGTGGGTCGGCCTGCGGCTTGTCGATCTTGTTGATCGCCACGATGATCGGCACGCCCGCGGCGCGGGTGTGGTTGATCGCCTCGACCGTCGTCGGCATGACGCCGTCGTCGGCCGCCACCACCAGGATGACGATGTCGGTGGCCTTGGCGCCACGCGACCGCATCGCGGTGAAGGCCTCGTGGCCGGGGGTGTCGATGAAGGTGATCTTCTGGCCGTTGGACTCGACCTGATAGGCACCGATGTGCTGGGTGATGCCGCCGGCCTCGCCCGCCGCCACCTTGGTGGAGCGGATGGCGTCGAGCAGCGACGTCTTGCCGTGGTCGACGTGGCCCATGATGGTGACCACCGGCGGGCGCTGGACCAGATTCTCGTCGGCGTCGGCGGCGGAGAACAGGCCCTCCTCGACGTCCGATTCGGCGACGCGCTTGACCGTGTGGCCCATCTCGACGGCGATCAGCTCGGCGGTGTCGGCGTCGATGACGTCGTTGATCTTCATCATCTGACCCTGCTTCATCAGCAGCTTGATGACGTCGACGGCCCGCTCGGCCATGCGGTTGGAAAGTTCCTGGATGGTGATGGTCTCGGGCAGGATCACCTCGCGCGAGATCTTCTCACGCGGCTCGTAGGACTGCATGCGGCGCTGCTGGCGCTGCACGCGGCGCTTGAAGGCGGCGACCGAACGGCCACGGCCGCCCTCCTCCTCGGAGTCCTCGGTCTGCGCCGTCACCACGGTGAGCTTGCCGCGCTGCTTGTCGTCGCCCTTGGTGCGGGTCGGCTTGGGCGGCGGCGGCGCGGTCATGCGGCGCGCCGGACCGGCGGCCGGACGGGGGGCGGGACCGCGACGCGGAGCCTCCTCCTCCTCTTCCTCGACGGCCGGACGACCGG